>JANNQE010001142.1:0-5226 GCA_031441625.1 Planctomycetia bacterium | reverse complement strand
CTCGGCGAGAGCGGGCCACCCTACCAGACGGTCACCCCTTCCACGCGAAGTTGACGAACACCAGGATCATCATCGCGCACACCACCACCGCGCCGACGATCTTCTTCACCGTCGGCTGGTGCGTCATGAGCAACCCGATGGCCCCGAGGGCGGTGAGCACGAACCCGCCGAGCATGCCGTAGCGGTCCCAGTATTCCGTCTGCCGGTTGTTGATCTGCACCCACTTCTCGTCGGCGTCCAGCTTCTCCTTCCGCTTCCGCCACTCGTCCTCCTTCTTCGTCACGTTCTCGGCCGGCCCCTTCTCCTTCAGCCGCTTCAGTTCGGTGTCGTGGGCTAACTGCTCGTCCTCGATGCGGGCGGTGTACCACTTCAGCTTGGCCCCCCCGATGATGGGCATGAACAGGAACCAGAGCACCAGCACCACGCCGACGGCGAACACGGCGGTGGGAATGTCCACGGACTTGCGAAGCAGGCCGACGCGGTCGGGCGGCGGGTCGTCGTCGTCGTCATCCGGTTCGGCGGGTTTGCCCTTCGGCTTGCGGCGGGCGGCTTCCATTTCCTCCGTGTCGATGGTGCTGTCCTCTTCGCTCTCTTTCCCGTGAGCGGTGTCCTCGTCCTCATTCACCGGCTTGGCCTTCCGCGGTTCGGCCGGCTTCTTCCGCTCACCGCTCTTGGCCGGCTTGCCCTTGTCGGTGGCGTCTTGCAGGCGGAAGCCGTCGGCGTCGATGACCAGGGCGGCGTTGCACCGGGTGCAGACGATCCTGCGGCCGACGTCGGCGGCGGTGACGGCGTACACCGTCTGACAGGTGGGGCAGGCGTTGCGCATTTCGGTGTCCGGCGAGCAGCCCGCGTTAGAGGGCTGGTGTTATACGCGCACCAGCCCGCTCACGCGGGCCGCTCGCCTAGAACGTCACCCCAACGTCGGCCGCGTAGCCGAGCACCCGTTCGCGGGCGGTCCTGGCGGCGGCGTCCGGGTTCTCGTGGTACGTGTACAACTCGATCGTCACCCACCCGGCGTAGCCCACTTCCTTCAGCGCCGCCAGCGTGCCGCGGAAGTCGATGACCCCGTCGCCGGGCACCAGGTGGTGATGCACCCGCGTGGCCGCGATATCTTCCAAATGCACGTGCCGGATGAGCGGGGCGAGCTTCCGCACCGTGTCGGCCGGGTCGTCCTTCACGCAGTACGAGTGGCCGATGTCGAAGTTCAGCCCGAGGAACGGCGACTGGATGTGCCGATGAAATTCGAGATACTGATCGGCGGTTTCAATCAACAGGTCGGGTTCGGGTTCGACGAGCAGCGGCACGCCCACCTTCTCGGCGTGTTCGACGACCGGCTTGAGTTCTTCCACGAACAGCCTCAGGCACTCGGCCCACGTGCGGCCTTCGAGCGGGCCACCCGGTTCGGTCGTCACGCACGGCGCGCCGAGTTCGGCGGCGAGCGACAGCGCGCGTTTGGTGTGCTCGATCCGCACGCGGCGGTAGTGCGGGTCGGGTTCGATCCAGCTCGGGTGCCAGTACTTCTGCCGCTTGTCGTCCACGGCGTGCATCATGAAGGCGTTCACGTTGCTGAACGCCAGCTTGTGGGCGGTCATGGCGTCGCGGATGGCCTGCTTCTGCTCGGGGAGCAGGTAGGCCGGCCAGGCGTGCGGCACGTCGGCCATGAGTTCGAGGCCGGCGTACCCGATGGCGGCCAGCCGCCGGGCCGTGTCGGGGAAGGAGGAGTTCAGGTAGGCGTTGGTGCTGAACGCGAGTTGCATGGGTGGGGTCAGGAGGAAGGCGGGGATAGGGTTCACCACGAATCAGACGAATCAGACGAATGAAGACAGAAAACAAAGGGAGCCAGCACACTGGCTCTTCACTTCACGTTCTACTGCCTTGATTCGTCTGATTCGTCTGATTCGTGGTGAACTCTCTTCGCCGATCCTCTTCATCCGCGTGCCCCTGCTACCAGATACGCCTCCAGCATAGCGAACTGTTTGCCCAGGTCGTGTTCGCTCACGCCCAGCGGCGACTTGAAGAAGCTGGCCACCGCCGTCAGCGTGCCCGCGTCGCCCCGCCGTTGGGCCAGCAGGGCCAGCCGGGCCAGGTCGATGACGAGCGGGGCGGCGAGCAGGCTGTCGCACCCCTGCCACGTGAATTGCAGCGTCATCTTCGTGCCGAGGAACCCCTCGAAGTGGATGTGGTCCCACGCCGTCTTCCAGTCGTCCAGCGACTCCACGTACTCGATGCTCACCAGCGACTGCGGCTTGTACCCGAGCAACTCGGCCAGCAGCGCGTCCTTCGTCTTCACCTTGCTGGCTTTGTTGGCGGGGTCAGACAGCACCTGCCCGTCGCGGTTGCCGAGGATGTTGTGCCCGACCCAGCTCAGCACCTTCAGATTGCGGCGGGCGAACATCGGGGCGATGGCCGATTTCAGCAGCGTCTCGCCGGTCTTCAGGTCTTGCCCGGCGTGCGGCACCCTGCGGAGCCTGGCCAGTTCGTCGAGGGCCGGCAGGTTGCTCCCTCGGCTGGGCGTCATGTTCACGTAGGCGAAGCCGGCGTCCATCGCGGCGTAGGCGTACAGGCTGCTGGTGGGCAGGAGCGTGGTGCCGCGGGCGAGGCCGGCGTTCAGCGCCGCGAGGGTCCGGTGGTCGTCGGTCAGGTCGAACGGCGGTTCGGTGCTGGCCACGTTCGCCACCACCACCTGATCCAGCTTGTGTGTCGCGGCGAACGCCGTCAGGTCGTGTTGAATGGCGTCGATGGCCTGCCGGGGCGTCTCGGCGCGGCGCACGTCCGGACGGTCGGCCAGGGCCGCGATCACGGCGTTCGGCTTGAACACCACCCCCGCCCGCACGTTCGCACTCCACTCGTCCAGTTGACCGGCGACGGCCGCAAGCAGCGATTCGTTGAACACCCCGCTCCGCTGGTGCAACTCGGCCGCGGCGCGATTGAAGGACGTCTGCCGGATGTCGTGCCCGCCGACCACGAAATCGGCCGGCGCGTCGAACGGCACGTGTGCGAACTTGGGCGACGTGGTGACAAGGCCGGTGGGGGTGGTCAATCCGCGGGCGAGGGCGGCGAGGCCGACGGCGGAGGTGCTGCCGACGCCGCCGAACGCACCCACCAGCCACAACCCGACACGACGCGAAGGGGACATGAACGGGCACTCGGAAGAGAGAGCGACGGCAGGGAGGTATTCTACAGGGCGGGGCGGGGCGCGCTCGGCGTTGCCTCGCGGCTAACTTTTGCTCACCGCTGGCATTCGGCGATCACCGCCCGCACGTCGGCGTCCGGCACGTCGGCCACCAGTTCCACCCCGCCGTCGGCCTTCGGCAGCACGAACCGCATCCGCCCGCCCACGTTCTTCTTGTCGCGGCGCATCGCGTCCAGCAGCGAATCGGAGTTCCATTCGGGTTTCACCGCCGTCGGCAACCCGAACGCCGTCAGCAGGGCCGTCTGTCGTTCACCCAACTGCGGGCCGACTCGTTTCAGCCGTTCGGCCAGCTTCCACGCACACACCATGCCGGCCGCCACCGCCTCGCCGTGCAGCCACGCGCCGTACCCGCCGACCGCCTCGAAGGCGTGGGCGAACGTGTGCCCGTAGTTCAGGACGGCCCGCAGGCCGGTCAACTCGAGCTCGTCCTGTTCCACCACGTCGGCTTTCAGCCGGCAACTGCGGCTCACGATGTGGGCCACCGCCGTCGGTTCCTTCGCCAGCACCGCCGGCGTGTTCATTTCTAAGTCCGCGAACAGTTCGGGATCCAGAATGACGCCGTACTTCACCACCTCGCCCAGTCCGCTGCGGTACTCGCGGTCGGGCAGTGTGGACAGCGTGCCGGTGTCGATCCACACGCCGGCCGGCTGGTGGAACGCGCCGATCAGGTTCTTCCCCTTCGGGTGGTTCACGCCCGTCTTCCCGCCGACGCTCGAATCGACCATCGCCAACAGCGTGGTCGGCACCATGAGCAGCGGCAGCCCGCGGTTGTACGTGGCCGCCACGAACCCGGCGAGGTCGCCCACCACGCCCCCACCGACGGCTACCACGGGCGTGCGGCGGTCAGCCGTCATGTCGGCCAACTTGTCGAACAGGAAGGCGGCGGAGAACAGGTTCTTCGACGGTTCACCGGCCGGGATCAAACTGGTCTCGACCGTGAACCCGGCGGACGCGAGTTGCTCGCGTGCAGCTCGAACGTGCCTCTCGACGTTCGTGTCACCCACGATCAGGGCGGCGGTGGCTGTGGGCAGGCAGCGGCGGGCGAACGCCCCGAGGCCGTCCGGGTCCGACCCGACGGCGATGTCGTAGGCCCGCGGGCCGAGGTGGACGCGAACGGTGTGCATGGGGGTAGGGTAGGAGAGAACCCGCCGAGTGGGGACGCCCGCGACCAGTCGCGCACCCGCGAATTCCGCTCGCGCAGGCCTCCTCTTCCCTTCGCCTCGTTGCTCCCCGAGGCCGAGTGGCGCGACTTTGACGCGCCGTCAGAATGCCGCAACGTTCGGCCGGCACAATCCTTCCGTTCTCACAATTCGTTAAGTGGGTGGTCGGCTATAGTGAGGGTGTTGAAACCACCCACCCCGCGCCCGCAGATCTCGCAGGAGAAGACCCATGCTCGCGTCCGCTCGGTCGGCCCGCACGAACATCACCCGCCGGGCCGCCTTCACCCTGGTCGAAGTGCTCGTCGTGGTCGCCATCGTGGTCATCTTGGCCAGCGTCGGCACCCTCGCCACCCTGAAGTTCCTTGCCGACGCGAAGGTGGACAACGCCCGCCTGACGGCCAACACCATCGAACAGGCGGCCAAGACCTACGAGATCCGTAACCCGGAGACCGACATCACCCAGGCCGGCATTCAAGAGCTGATCCCCTACCTGGACCGAGGGGTAGCGGGATTGAAAGACCCGTGGGGCCAGCAGTACCAGATCAGCTCCGTGCCGAGGGACGACGGCTCCAACGGGCGACGCATCTTCGTTTACACCGTTAGTCCGGAAGACAACAAGACGTACGGCTGGCCGCGGGAGCTCGAACCGGTCGGGCAGTAACCGGACCGCCGCCGGGGTCGGGAATGTCGCCGCCACCCGACCCGGGGGGGTTGCGGTTCCGCCCCCCGGAGCCGGCGGCGGTCGAGTACCCCTGCGAGGCGGAGAGGACCATGCCCCAATCGGAATGGCACCGGGTGCTGGTCAACCTGCTGATCACCATGTTGGCGCACTACTACCGCGCGGTGGAGCGTGTCTACGTCAACGGCGACATG
>JANNQE010001141.1:0-4686 GCA_031441625.1 Planctomycetia bacterium | reverse complement strand
CGTGCGAGTCCCAGTTGCCCGACGAGCCGGTGTGGATTAGCTCCACGAACCGCACGCCCCGTTCGACCAGCCGCCGCGCCACCAAGCACTGCCAGCCGAACCCGTCGGTCTGGCCGCGCTTCAGGCCGTACAGGGCGAGCGTCTTGTCGTCCTCTTTGCTCAGGTCGAGTGCCTCGGGCATCTCGGTCTGCATGCCGAACGCCGTCTCGAACGACTTGATCCGCGCCGCCAACGCCGGGTCGTCCGCGCGGGTGGTCCGGTGCCCTTCGTTGAAATCCTTCAGCGCGTCGAGTTCGAGTTGCTGGCGGTTTGCGTCGGCGACTCGCGGCAACAGATTGGCGATGGGTTCGGCACCGGGCGTGACCCGCGTCCCCTGATGTGTTCCGGGCAAGAAGTCCGATGCCCACACCTGCGTGCCCGCGTAAGGCATCTGCGGGGCGAGGACGAGGAACGACGGCAGGTTGCGGTTCGTGGTGCTGAGGCCGTAGCTGGTCCACGCGCCGATGCTCGGCCGGGCGAACGCGAACGACCCGGTGTGCATGCCGAGTGTGGCGTTGAAGTGGTTCGAGTGACTGGTGTGCATCGACCGGATCAAGGCGATGTCGTCGATCTGTTTGCCGATGTGCGGGAACAGGTCGCTGACCTCAATGCCGCTCTTGCCACGCGGGGCGAACTTCCAGTCCGGCTTCTTGAGGAAGATCTTTTCGTAGCCGGGACGGTTTTTAGTTTCCGGATGGTCGAACGTAACTGACTTGCCGTGGTCGGCGACAAGCTTTGGCTTCGGGTCGAACGAATCGACGTGCGACACGCCGCCGCTCATAAACAGGAAGATGACGGACTTGGCCTTCGCCGGGAAGTGCGGTTTCTTGGGCGCGAGCGGATCGTCGGCCGCGAGCAACTCCGAGAGTAAACCGGGCATGAGCAGCGATCCGGCGGCAACGGAGCGGACGAACCCGCGTCGGGAAGGTCGCGTGAAAGGTCGCATCGGCGGTCACTCCACAAAGAGGAATTCGTTGCTGGCAAGGACGACGCGGGTTAGCGCGGCCCACGCGGCGCGGTCGCGATCACCCGCCGGCCGGGCTTTGAGCTGTATGCGGTAGCGGTCAAGGAAGGTCGCTGCGAAGGTTCGATCGCGGTCGCTGGGCGTTCGTTGGAGGGCGAGCCGGAACAGTTCATCCACGCGCTCCGCTTCGGGCATGTCAAGGGCGCGGCCCGCGAGTTTGTCCGCCTGTGCATGGAAAAACGGGTCGTTCAGGAAGTACAGCGCCTGCGTCGGGACGGTGGTCGTCTGACGCTGCGGGGTGGTGGCGTTGGGGTCGGCCCCGTCGAACAGGCCGAGGAACGGGTGGCGGCGGTTCCGCAACTGCACCAGATAGACGCTGCGCTTGTCGGTCTCGAAGAACGTGTCGAACGGGCCGTGCTGCGTGTAGCCCCACACCGACTCCGGCGGGAACGGGTGCTGCGCCGCTGGCGTACGGTCCAACTGCCCGCTGACCGCGAGCAGGCTGTCGCGCATCTCCTCGGCGCTCAACCGCCGGCGCTCGAACCGCCAGTAGAGATCGTTCGCCGGATCGGCCTTCGCTTCGGCATCGCGCGAATCGGCCGCTTGCTGATACGTCTTCGACAGCATGATGAGCCGGTGAAGCGTCTTCACGCTCCAGCCCTTGGCGATAAACTCGCTCGCCAGCCAGTCCAGCAGTTCGGGGTGCGTCGGCGGAGTGCCACGGGTGCCGAAGTCGTTCGGCGTCTTCACCAGTCCCTTTCCGAAATGGTGCAGCCAGATGCGGTTGGCCATGACGCGGGCGGTGAGCGGGTTATCCTTCGACGAGACCCAGTTCGCCAGATCGAGCCTGCCGCTCGTCGCCTTGTCGGAAATGGGTGTGCCGCCAAGTACTTCGAGCCACCTCCGCGGCACCGGCTCGCCGGGCTTCTCCGGGTCGCCGCGGAGGTGCAGGCGCGCGTCCGCTGGTTTTCCATCGACCACCGCGAACGCCACGTCCCGCTTGGGTGCGGCCTTGACCAGTTCGGTTCGGGCCGACGTGAGCGCCACGAGTCGCGCGGCGGCTTCGGCCTGAGCGAGGAACGGCTTGCGGACATCCGCCGCGAACCGCTCCAGCACCCAGCCGACACCGTCCGGCCCGCCGGGATGTGCGTCCGCGATGCGGCCCTTGACAATCACCTTCCCGCTGATCGGACTGAGCCAGCCGACCGCGACGTTGCCGTTGGGTGCCGGGTGAACGAACAGCGTCCGCGCCGGAAGTTTCGTCCATGCCGCGACCTCGTCCTTGCCACTGGTCACAAATATCGACGGCGTTTCGCCGTTTCGCCACCCATGGAGGCCGGGGTTGCCGAACACGTCGCGCACGCCTTCGGTGAGGAGCATCGGTCGGTCGCGCGTATCGAGCAGCCACCAGACGTTTGCGTTCCCGTGCCGATCCGCGTGCGGGTTTCCGGCCAGCAGATCGCCAACTAGGTCGCTCGTTGCGTTCCACTGCCTCTTCTGCCCGCCCACATCGGTCAGTTCGAACTCGATGCGTGTCGAGTCGGCACCGTGGCTCTTGAGCGGCGCGACGGACAGCAAAATCAACTCGCCTTCTTTCACCTCGACCTCGCCGGCATCGAAGGTTTTGTCGCCGCCGTCGGGGATTTCGCCCTGTGAGAGCGGCTTGCGGCTCTTGGCGAATGCAGCCTGCGCGGTCTGCGCGTGCTTCCGCACTTCATCGGTCACGGGCTGAATCGATGCGTCAAGCCGGGCGAGTTTCTCCTGGTACGGCTTCATCACGCGATCCCACGCGGCTGGCGGCAGGAGCGGGACTAGGTCGCGTGGCTGCTGCTTCGCCTCGCAGCCGGGGAAGGCGAACTTGGTGCTCTCGAAGATGCCGTACAGCGCGTAGTAGTCGCGGGCGGTGACGGCGTCGTACTTGTGGTCGTGGCAGCGGGCGCAGCCGATCGTCAGGCCGAGGAACGCCTTGCCCAGCGTGTCGATGCCGTCCTCGTGGGTGAGGTGCATGAACTTATCGCTGTCGTGGTCGAAACGGCGCGCGAGGGCAAGGTAGCCGGTGGCAATGACCCGCGTCGCGTACTTGTCCGGCGGTCCCTTCGCGGCGAGTAGATCGCCGGCGAGCTGCTCGCGCAGGAACTCGTCGTAAGGCTGGTCGCGGTTGAGCGCGTCGATCACCCAGTTGCGGTACTTCCACGCATGCGGGAGGGGATGGTCGGTGTTCTCGCCGGCGGTGTCGGCGTAGCGGACGAGGTCGAGCCAGTGCCGCCCCCACCGCTCCCCGTACTGCGGACTGGCCAGCAGGCGGTCGATCACCTTCGCGAATGCGTTCGGCGAGGTGTCCTTGACGAAGCCTTCTACTTCGTCCGGCGTCGGCGGGAGGCCGGTGAGGTCGTAGGTCGTACGGCGGATAAGCGTCCGCTTGTCGGCGGCGGGGGAAAGCGTCAACCCCTTGGCGGCGAGCTTTGCACTGACGAAAGCATCCACCGGGTTTGCGATCAGTGAACTGGTCGTTGGGACAACCGGCCGCGCAAGCGGCTGGAACGACCACCACTTCTTCGCGGCTTCGAGGGTGGTGCCGCCGAGCCGCACTGGGCCACCGTCCCGCGGGTCTGGCGCGCCAGCCTGCACCCACTTCGTCAACGCGGCAATCTCGTTGTCCGCGAGCTTCCCCTTCGGCGGCATCTGTTCCAGGCCGTCCTTGCCGTGGAGCGCCTTGACGAGGAGGCTGCTTTCCGGCTTGCCCGGCTGAATGGCAGGCCCGCTGTCGCCCCCCGTTTGCCACCCGGCTTTGCTATCGAGCCGCAGCCCGCCTTTTTGCTTGTCCGGCCCATGGCATGACACGCAATGCTTGACCAATAGCGGGCGAACCTCCTTCTCGAAATCATCGTCCGCGATTGCTGGTGTGACGGCGGCGCACAGGAGTGCGACCAGACCGAGGAGGTAAGGTTTCATTCGTTGCTCCCGATTCGATTGGCAAATGCCGCCTCTATGTGCGGGAACCACAACTCGGCGCTGCGGCGAACCTCCGCCTCGGCCCGCTTCGGCAGCCCCGACCGGATGGCGGCGAGGATGTCAGAGTGCCCGCTATAAGTGATTAGTTGGAACTGCGGCACCTCGACGGCGAGGCGCTGCTGGAAGCGGGTCATGCACAGGCGGAACTGCGAGGCCAGCCCTTCCCACGCCAGCAGCAACCGCCGGTTGCCCGCAGCCCGCATCAGTAGACGGTGGAATTCCAGGTCGAGCACGGTCATGCGGACGACATCGTTCTCGGCGCGGGTCATTTCAAGGCTGGCGGTCAACGCGATGTCGATATCCGATGGGATGCGCCCGCACGCCAGCCGCGCAGCCAGCGGTTCGAGGGCCAGCCGCATCAAGGCCAACTCCCGCACCGCGTCTAAGCCGAACGAGCAGACGCGGGCCGTGCCGCGCCGGTCGAACTCGACCAACCCTTCGCGCTCCAGGAGGGTGAGAGCCTCGCGCACCGGAGCGCGGCTGACACCCAGCGACTCGCCGAGGCGGGCCTCCGGCAGTAGTTCGCCCGCTCGAAGGACGCCGGAAACGATGTCCTCACGGAGGTAATCCACTGCCCCGGCCGTCACGGTCGTGCGGGGTAACACCACGGATCTCAACCCGATCATGAATCACTCCCCCGCCTTTGGACAGGCTACCCAACCCGAAGAGCA
>JANNQE010001140.1:0-6546 GCA_031441625.1 Planctomycetia bacterium | reverse complement strand
GTCCAGACGACCACTCGCCCGGCGGCACGGGCAGCCTCACGGACGGCCAACAGGTCCGGCCAGGTAAGCAGCTTGTTGCGGGGCGTCCACACGTCAGGCAAGCTCCTCAACAATCGCCTGGGCCAGCAGTGGCAGCATGATCTCGTGCCGGCCGATCAGGTTGAACCCCGCCCCGCCGACCGTCGGCGGGCGGCGGACGACGTTCTCCCCGCTGCGGTAGTGGGCGATCATGTCCATGTTCACGGTGGTGAAGTCGGTCAGGTTCGCCCCCAGGTTCTGCGCCACCGTGAACGCCTTCAAGAACACCTCCGGCAGCACCACCGCCGAGCCGACGTTCAGGTACACCCCGCCGCTCAGTTCTTTCACCACCCCGCACAGCAGCTTGAAGTCGTTGAAACTCGCCCGGCCGAGTGCGGCACCGTCGGCCGTCGGGTGCATGTGGATGATGTCGGTGCCGATGGCGACGTGAACGCAGAACGGCAACCCCAGTCGGCGGGCGGCGGCGGCCAAACTCAGTTCGCGGTTCGGGGCGTCGATCAGGTCGAGTTGCTCGCCGAACAGTTCGCCCAGGCCTGCGGTCGGGCGGTCGAGGGCGCGGTTGATGGCCGTGTGCATCAGCTCGCCTGTCTCCTTCACCATGCCGAAGGTGCCGTCCTTCAACCCGGCGGCCACGTCTTCGGAGGTCTCGCCGATGAGTGCCAGTTCGAAGTCGTGGATCGCGCCGGAGCCGTTCGTCGCCAGGGCGGTGATGACGCCGCGGTCCATCAGGTCGATGACCACCGGCGACAGGCCGCACTTCAGCACGTGGGCACCGAACCCGAACACCACCGGCCGGCCGTTCCGGTGGGCACGCACCACCGCATCCACCACGCGACGGAAATCAGCCCCGGCCAGAATGCCCGGCAGCCCGGCCAGGAAGTCGGCCGCCGACTGCCCCTTCTGCGGCGGGCGTGCAAAGTCTGCCCGCGACACCTTGTTCGGCCGCAGTTGGAGCGGGACAGTCCGCACTCTGGTCAGGTCCACCGGCTCGGGGGGCACGTGTTTCATCCGGGGCGCTAAATGGTGTTCGTTTTGACCATACTCCGGAGACCGTCGGCTTCAAGAACCGCCCGAATTCTCGGAACGGGGTGTCACCTGTCGGGCGTCGAACGGTTTCCTCCGAGAACACGGCGCAACCCGTAATACACGAATTGGCTGCAATCTTTATCGGGGCCGAAGCGTATGCTAGATTGGCGAAAACTCCGACAGCCGGATTACGAATACTCGTTCCCACCCATGACCGCCGACTCCCACACCCCGTATAATCGGCCGATTCGTGTTGCAGTGGCCTTCGGCACCCGGCCGGAAGTCATCAAGCTGGCCCCCGTCATCGCCGCCCTCGCGGATTCACCCGCCTTCCGCCCGCTCGTCGTCTCGTCCGGCCAGCACACCGACCTGCTCGCCCCGTTCGTTGCCCACTTCGGCGTCCGCATCGACCACGAACTGCACGTGATGGAACCGGGCCAGCCGCTCAACCGGCTGTTCGCCCGCGTGCTCACCGAGTTCGATGCGGTGCTGGCGAAGGAAACGCCAGACCTGGTGATGGTGCAGGGCGACACGACCACCGCCACGGCCGCGGCGCTCGCCGCCTTCCACCGCCGCATCCCGGTCGCCCACGTGGAAGCCGGGTTGCGGACCGACGACCCGGAATCGCCGTTCCCCGAAGAGATGAACCGCCGGCTGGTGTCGCGGGTCGCCCGCTGGCACTTCGCCGCCACCGCCAGCCACGCCGTCAACCTGCTCGCGGAAGGCGCGCCGCCCGAGTCGGTGATCGTCACCGGCAACCCGGTCGTGGACGCCCTGCACGGGATGCTCGCCAGCAAGGAGCGGTCGCCGAAGTTGGCGGCACTGTTGAAGGCGACGGCCGGGCTGAAGCGGGTGACAGTGACGACCCACCGGCGGGAGAGCTTCGGCGAGAAGATGGCGTCCAACCTCCGGGCGCTGCGGGCGTTCGTGCAGCGGCACCCGGACACGGCCGTCATCTTCCCCATGCACCCGAACCCGGCGGTGCGGGCGGCGGCCGCGATGCTCGGCGGGCTGGACCGCGTCTGGCTGATCGACCCGCTCGACTACCCCGACTTCATCGGCCTGCTCTCCGAGTCGTGGGTGATCGCGTCGGACTCCGGCGGGGTGCAGGAGGAAGCGCCGAGCTTGGGCGTGCCGCTGCTCATTTTGCGGGAGAACACCGAGCGGCCGGAGGTGCTCGACACTGGGCTGGCGAAGCTTTGCCCGACGGGTGAAGACCTGGCCATGATGTTGAACGAGATGCACCGCACCGACGCCACCGCCAAGCCGACCGACAACCCGTTCGGCGACGGGCGCGCGGCCGAGCGGATCGTGAACGCGTTGGCCGTCGCGTTCGGTGTGGCACCCGCGGAGGTGGCAGTATGACCACCCCGACCCGCCACCTGCTGACCATCAACCTGGAAGACTACTTCCAGGTGGGGGCGTTCAACACCTTCATCCAGAAGAACCGCTGGCAGCGGTTCGAGTCGCGGGTGGAGGACACGACCGCCCGGACGCTGGACCTGCTGGCGAAGCACGACGCCAAGGCCACGTTCTTCATCCTCGGGTGGATCGCCGAGCAGTTCCCGCACATGGTGCGGCGGGTGGCCGACGCCGGGCACGAGGTGGCCGTCCGCGGGTTCTACCACCGCGGCGTCCGCGACATGACGCCGGACGAGTTCAAGGCCGACGCCCTCCGCGCCCGCATCGCCGTCGAGGACGCGGCCGGGCGGAAGGTGAACGGCTATCGCGTGGCCGACGGGTGGCTACGCCCGGACGACCTGTGGGCACTCGACGCCCTCGCCGAACTCGGGTTCGTGTACGACTCGAGCGTCGCGCCCATGCGGGGGGCGTTCGGCGACGACCCCCGCCGGTTCACCCCGCACGAGCACCGCAACGGCCCGCACTCGCTCCTGGAATTGCCCGTTTCGACCGGCAACATCGTCGGCGTGCGGGTGCCGGTGGCCGGCGGCAACTACTTGCGGCAGTTGCCACGCTTCCTCACTCGTGCGGCGGCGGACCTGTGGGCGAAGGCGCACCCGCACCCGCTCGTCGCTTACTTCCACACGTGGGAACTCGACCCCGGGCAGCCGCAGTTGAGCGGCATCGGCTTCTTCCGCCGCCTGCGGCACTACCGCAACCTGAAGGGGATGCCCGCCCGCATCGGCGAGTTGCTCACCCGTCATCGGTTCGGGTCGATTGCCGACTACCTGCACCTGGTGGCCGAACCGCCCGTCACCCGCACCGACATGGTCGCCCTGATCCCCACCGACGTGCACACGCTCCCGCCCCCCCGGCGACTCGCCGACACGCCGCCGCTCCCGGTCACGCCGGTGTCGGTGGTGGTGCCGTGCTTCAACGAAGAACTGCTGGTGCCGCACCTGAAGAACACACTGGACGAAGTCCACAGCCGGCTGGCGCACCTGTACGACGTGGAGTTCGTGATCGTGGACGACGGCAGCACCGACAACACCTGGGCGCGACTGAACCGCACGTTTGCCGACCGCCCTCACGTGCGGCTCACCCGGCACGCGGTGAACCTGGGGG
The DNA here is from genome assembly GCA_031441625.1 of Planctomycetia bacterium. Lineage (GTDB taxonomy): Bacteria > Planctomycetota > Planctomycetia > Gemmatales > Gemmataceae > JALHQU01. The sequence goes on along the minus strand of JANNQE010001140.1, from coordinate 2,955 downwards.
TGGCCGCGGCCATCACCACCGGCATCCGCGCCGCCCACGCCGAAATCGTCTGCTCGATGGACAGCGACTGTAGCTACGACCCGCTCAAGCTGGCCGAGATGATCCCGCTCCTTCAGCCGGGCGTCGATCTGGTGACGGCCTCGCCGTACCACCCTGGCGGCGGGGTGAAGAACGTGCCCGGGTGGCGGCTCAGCCTGTCGAAGGGCTGTGCGTGGCTGTACCGGCGGATTCTGAAGACGAAGCTGCACACGTACACGAGCTGCTTCCGCGTCTACCGCCGCAGCACCGTCGCCGCCATCCCGATCAACAACGCCCGCTTCCTCGGCGTCGCCGAACTGATCGGCCGGCTGGATCTGGCCGGCAAGAAGGTCGTCGAATACCCGGCCGTGCTCGAGACGCGACTGCTCGGCCGGTCCAAACTGAAAACGGTGCGGACCGTCCTCGGCCACCTGGGGCTGATGCTCGGCCTAACCTTCGACCGCTGGCGGGAGGACTCTTCGGCCGACCGCGATCAGGTCATCCGCGGGCAACTCGGCCACCTGAAGCGGACGCTCGCCGCCGACACGAACCCCACCCCCGACCCCCCGGTGCCGGTGCCCCTCACCCCGGCCTGACACCACGAATCGCCCCACGATGAACATCCCGATTAGCACCCTGCCCCCGATCACCCTGCCGTCCGACCAGGACGCCTCCGGCCGCACTCTGGGGGATGAGGAGATCGCCCTCCTCGCGGAGGCCGTCCGCAGCGGCACGCTCACCGCCACGAAGGGCCAGTTCACCAAGCGACTGGAAACCGAATTCGCGGCGGGCGTGGGGGCGAAGTACGCCTACGCCTGCTCGTCCGGCTCGGCCGCGGTGCATTGTGCCGTCGCCGCCGTCGACCCCGAGCCGGGCGACGAGATCGTCACGACCAGCATCACCGACATGGGCGCGCTCACCCCCATTCTGTTCCACGGGGCGATCCCCGTGTTCGCCGACGTGGACCCGCGGACGGGCAACGTGACCGCCCGCTCCGTCGCCGCCCGAATCACCCCGCGGACGAAGGCGATCATCGTCACCCACCTGTTCGGCAACCCGTGCCACATGACCAGCATTCTGGCGGTGGCGAACAAGCACGGCATTCCGGTAATCGAAGACACCGCCCAGGCATTCGGGGCGACGTTCGGCGGCAAGCCGGTCGGCACCCTCGGGGCCATCGGCTGCTTCAGCCTGCAACAGGGCAAGCACATCACCGCCGGCGAAGGCGGTCTGGTGGTGTCGAACGACGCGGCCCTCGCCCGCCGCATGTACCTGTTCATCAACAAGGGCTGGGGCTACGGCGACCCGCAGCCAGACCACTACTTCATCGCGCTGAACTACCGTCCGAGCGAGCTGCAATCGGCGTGTGCCGTCGGCCAACTGCCGAAGCTGCCCGGCGTGGTCCAGGCGCGAGTGGACGCTGCAGCGCGGATGGACCAACTGCTCGAAGGCACGCCCGGCGTGAGCGTGCCGCACCGCACGCCGAACGGCACGCACACCTTCTGGAAATACAGCGTGATGGTCGACCCGGCAGTCATCCCCGGCGGGCCGCCGGCGCTGGCGAAGGAGCTGAAACTGGCGAACATCCTGTCCGCCCCGCGGTACATCCAGAAGCCTGCGTTCCGCTGCGAGGTGTTCCGCGACCAGCGCACGTTCGGCAAGAGCCGCTGGCCGTTCACGCTCGCCACGCCGGAGGCGGTCGACTACTCGTCCGAGCGGTTCCCCGGCACGTTCGAGTACCTCGACCGCGTGCTGGTGCTGCCGTGGAACGAGAGGTACACCGCCGACCACCTGAACTACCTGGCGTCGAGTATCTATCGAGCGGCCACCAAGCTGGCGAAAGGGGGTGCGGCATGACTCCGGTCACGTTCGCCATCGTCGGCACCGGCGGCATCGCGCACAGCTACGCCGCCACGTTCGCCAACAACCCGCACGCCAAGCTGATGGCCGTCGCCGACGTGCGGCTCGACGCCGCCACCGCGTTCGGTGCGAAGTACGGCGTGCCGGCGTTCGACTCGCACTCGGCCCTGCCCGATGCGGAAGTCGTCATCGTCTGCACCCCACCGGACATGCACACCCGCATCACCACCGACCTGCTCCGCGGAGGCCGGCACGTGCTGTGCGAGAAGCCGTTCACCATCTCGTCGGCCGACGCCCGCAAGATGCAGTACGAGGCGGCGAAGGCCGGCCGGCTGCTCACGATGGGGTCGAAGTTCCGCTACGTGTCCGACGTGGTGAGGGCGAAGCAACTGGTGGCCGCCGGCGACATCGGCGAAGTCATCCTGTTCGAGAACGCCTTCACCAGCCGCGTGGACATGACCGGCCGGTGGAACAGCAATCCAGCCGTAAGCGGCGGCGGCGTACTGATCGACAACGGCACGCACTCGGTGGACGTGATCCGCTACTTCCTCGGCCCGCTCGCCGAAGTTCACGCCGTCGAGGGGCTGCGGGTGCAGGCGATCCCCGTCGAGGACACCGCCCGCCTGTTCGTGCGGAGCGCCGCCGGCGTGGTCGGCAGCGTCGATCTGAGTTGGAGCATCAACAAGGAACTCGACTGGTACGTGAACATCTACGGCAGCCGCGGCACCATCCAGGTGGGGTGGAAGCAGTCGCGGGTGAAGCAACTCGGTGGCGACTGGACGGTGTTCGGCACCGGGTACGACAAGGTGCAGGCGTTCACCGCCCAGGTGACGAACGTGGCGAAGGCGGTGCGGGGCGAGGAGCCGCTGGTCATCACCTCGGACGACGCCATCGCCAGCGTGGAGGTGATCGAGGCGGCCTACCGCTCGATGCGGTCTGCCCCGTGGACGGGCGTGGACGCCGGCCACCCGCTCACGCACACCCCGCCATCGGTCAAGCTGACGGACGTGGTGCGGGAGGTGGTTCGTGGCTAACGAGGCGACGCCAGCCGGGAGCGCGGGCGTCCCGCCCGCATCG
>JANNQE010001139.1:0-3436 GCA_031441625.1 Planctomycetia bacterium | reverse complement strand
GACCTCGACCACCCGTCGCTGTACATCAACCGCGAGTTGAGCTGGCTGGAGTTCAACCGGCGGGTGCTGGAGGAGGCCCGCGACCCGAGTGTGCCGCTGCTCGAACGGCTCAAGTTCCTCGCCATCTTCAGCGGCAACCTGGACGAGTTCTTCATGGTGCGGGTGGGCGGGCTGCACCAGAAGGTGCGGGCCGGGATCGATCACGGATCGGGCGGGGATCGCACCCCGCCGTCCGAACAACTCCAGCGGATCAGCGAGATCGTGCGGGAGATGGTGGCCGAGCAGTCGCGGTGCCTGACCGACGACGTGCTGCCGGCGCTGGTGAAAAAGGGCATCGTCATCCGCGACGCGAACACCCTCACCGCCTCCGACGCCAAGCACCTGACACAGCAGTTCCGGTCGCAGATCTTCCCCGTCCTCACCCCGCTGGCCACCGACCCGGCCCACCCGTTCCCGCACCTGCTGAACAAGTCGCTGAATTTGGCCGTCATGCTCCGCCGGCCGAAGTTGGACGACGCCGAGTTCGCCGTCGTGCAGGTGCCGAGCGTGCTGCAACGGCTGGTGCCGCTGCCGTCCGAACCCGGCACGGCCGCGTTCGTGCCCCTCGAAGTGGCCATCCGCCTGCACCTGCCGGAGTTGTTTCCGGGGCTGACCATCGAGCGGGTGGCCGGCTTCCGCGTCACCCGCGACAGCGAGTTCGAACTCGACGAGGACGTGGAAGACCTGCTGCGGGCCATCGAGGAGAACGTGAAGCAGCGGCGGCGGGGCGAGGCGGTGCGGCTGGAGATCGAGGCGGACGCGCCGCCCGAGGTGGAAGCGTTCCTCAGCCAGGTGCTCGACCTGTCGCCCGACGACGTGTACCGCCTGCCGGCGCTGCTCGACCTGACCGGGCTGTTCCAGGTGTGCGGCCTGCAAGGGTACGCCGACCTGAAAGACCCGCCATTCACCCCCGCCCTGGTGAAGGAGTTCACGCTCGCGGTCAGCCCGTGGGCGGCCATCCGCGCGAAAGACATCCTGCTGCACCACCCGTACGAGTCGTTCAAGCACGTGGTCGATTTCATCGACACGGCGGCCGGCGACGACCGCGTTCTGGCCATCAAGCAGACGCTCTACCGCACCAGTTCGGACAGCACCATCGTGCAAGCCCTCCAGCGGGCGGCCGACGCCGGCAAGCAGGTGACGGCGGTGATCGAGCTGAAGGCCCGGCTGGACGAGGAGCGGAACATCCAGTGGGCGCGGGTGCTGGAGAAGGCCGGCGTGCACGTGGTGTTCGGGTTCGTCGGGCTGAAGACGCACTGCAAGGTGGCGCTCGTGGTGCGGCGGGACGAGGACAACCTGATCCGCCGGTACGTCCACCTGAGCACGGGCAACTACAACCCGCAGACGGCCCGCCTGTACACCGACCTGTGCCTGTTCACGTGCAACCCGGCCATCGCCGACGACGCCACGTTGCTCTTCAACCACCTGACCGGCAACAGCGCCACCCCGCAGTTCCGCAAGCTGGTCATCGCCCCGGCCCGCCTCCAGCCGTTCATGATCGAGATGATCGACCGCGAGGCGGCCAACCAGAAGGCGGGCAAGCGGGCGAAGATCGTGGCGAAGGTGAACGGCCTGCTCGAGCCGGCCATCGTGAAGGCGCTCTACCGCGCGAGCCAGGCCGGGGTGCCCATCGACATCGTGTGCCGCGGCATCTGCGCCCTGCGGCCGGGCATCCCCGGCGTGAGCGAGACGGTGCGAGTGCTTTCGGTGGTGGACCGCTTCCTCGAACACCCGCGCATTTTTTACTTCGACAACGACGGCACCCCGGACGTGTACGTGGGCAGCGCCGACTGGATGGACCGCAACCTGAGCCGCCGCGTGGAGGTGGTCTTCCCCATCGAGCAGCCGGAACTGAAGGCCCGCGTGATCGACGAGATCCTGGGGATCAGCGTGGCCGACACGGTGAAGGCACGGCTACTGCTGCCCGACGGCACCTACCGCCGTGTGACGGCCGAACCGGGCCGCCCGCCGGTGCGGAGTCAGGTGCGGTTCCTGGAGTTGGCGGCCGAGGCCGAGCGGCGGCAGTCGGCGATTGCCACGAGCGCCACCACCACCGCCCTGAAGCCGGCCAAGAAGCCGCGGGGGAAGAGATCGGGCTGACCCCCGACGGGGGTATACTGTGGGGTGTCGTCGCTTCGCCGTTCGTTGACTCCCACCAGGGCGGGGCCATGTCCGTAATTGCACCTCAAGACCGAACCGCCATTGTCGAACGCACCACCGATTCCGGCACCGGTCGCCGCGACCCGTGGTCGGTGCTCGAAGGCTTGCTGCACACGCTGACCGAAGCGACCAACTCCACCCGCTCCATTCAGGCGACCGTCGAGGCGGCCGCCGAAGCCATTTCCGCCGACGCCGCCTTCTGGTACTCGCGGTCGTCGGGCAAGACGCTCGCCGCCGCCGGCCCGCGGGAACTCGACCCCGAGTGGTGCGGGCGGTTCGCGCGGATGGTCCTCGAGCGGATGCCGGCCGACGACGAGATGTGCGTGTGGACCAACCCGCAGCCGACGCCCGACGAGCCGACCGCCGCCGTCCTGTGCCGCTCGCCGAAGACGCACGGGTGCATTGTCGGCCTGTCGTTCACCCCCGCCCGCGTGTTCGACGACGGCGACGTGAAGGTGGCCCGCTTCACCCTGAAAGTGCTGCTCTCCCAGCGGACGCAGGCGCAAGCCGGCATCAAGAACCTGCTCGCCGGTCTGCTCCAAAGCCTGACCACCATCATCGACGCGAAGGACCCGTACACCGCCGGGCACAGCGAGCGGGTGGCCCGCATCGCCACCCTGGTGGCCAAGCAGATGGGCCTGCCGCCGGAGCAGATGGGCGACGTGTATTTGGCCGGCCTGCTGCACGACGTGGGCAAGATCGGCATCCGCGACGAGGTGCTGCAAAAGCCGGGCAAGCTGACCCGCGAGGAGGTCGAGGAGATGCAGCAGCACCCGCTCATCGGCGACCGCATCGTGGCCAGCATCAAGCCGTTCGACCGCCTGCGGGCGGCCGTGCGGCACCACCACGAGCGGTGGGACGGCGGCGGCTATCCGGACAAGCTGGCGAAGGACGACATCCCGCTCATCGCCCGCATCCTGTGCCTGGCCGACGCCTGCGACGCCATGATGTCGGCCCGCCGCTACCGCCCGGCCCGCACGCCGGTGGAGATCGACGGCGTGTTCACCAAAGATGCGGGCAAGCAGTACGACCCGCACGTCGTGCGGGCGTTCATGTCCGTGCGGCACGAGATCTATCCGCCCATCTACCAGAAGGGCCTGGGCGAGTCCGCCTTCCACGCCATTCAGAACATCGTGGACAACATGACCGACGCCTCCGCCATGCAGTTGCCGCCGCTGAAGAAGCGGGATTAGGGTGGCCCGCTCTCGCCGAGAGCGGGTGTCCTGTTCCCGCTCTC
>JANNQE010001138.1:0-10349 GCA_031441625.1 Planctomycetia bacterium | reverse complement strand
CAGCGCGGCGTCGGCGAAGGAGATCAAGGCGCTCATCAGCGACAGCGTGACCAAGGTGAACGAAGGATCGCGTCTCGTTGACGAATCGGGTGCCACCTTGACCACCATCGTGGCGACGGTTCTTCCGGTTCGCAACACTGGCTTGCCCCCTCGCTCGCGCTTCGGGCTAACAGGTGGTCTGATTGGTCATCCGCGAACGTCACGGCACCCGCTCCCTGGTAGTCGAGGTTCCACTTCACCACCGCAACTCAACACCCAACTGCACGCCCTGCACCCACAGGTCGCTCTGGCGGAACAGCGGCTGCGGGCGGAATTGGCCGGACGACGGTACGCCAGCCGGCGGGTTGGGCACGAGTGTCACGTCCACCACGCGGTCGATCTGGTCGCCGGGGCGGATGACGTTCGACCAGTACATGAAGTTGTACCCGGCATAAATCCGCACGGCCGGGTTGAGCATGTACCCCAGGTTGAACGTCGCCTCCGGCACCACGCTGAAGCGGTTGTCGGTGAACCGCCCCAGGTTCGGCCCGGTGGCCAGCAGCCCGCCGCGGAACAGTTGCGCCGCCTCGCCCGGCCGCGTCAGCTGTTGGAACCCGTCGATGTCCAGGATCTGGTGCGTGACGCCGAGGGCCACGCTCACCCGCGCGTCGAAGTCGAGCCGCCCGGCCCGCCGGTTCCAGTAGTACCCGAGCTGCCCGCCGTGGAAGCGGTTCCGCGTCTCGAACGAGTCTTGCACCACCACCCGCGTGCCGACCGGGTCCGGCGCTTGCGTGCCGGTGGCGGTGATGAATTCGGTCATCCGCAGCCGCTCGGTCAGGTTCACGTGCCGGTAGCCGGCGAACCAGCCCCGCCCGCCCTCGCACGAGCGGCACCCGCCGAACTTGTAGTTCGCGTCCGCTCCCCACAGGTACGAGTCGGTCTCGACCTCGAACCGCCCGGCGGACAGGCCCGGTCGGGCGACCACCTCGCCGAACTCGCCGGGCAAGGCGATGCTTCCGGGCGGCACGGGGATGTTCGCCAGGTTCGGGGCGAAGAACGGGCGGGTGATGACGGGGTATTGGCCGGAGTCGAACGCCGCCTTCTCGCGGGCGGTGCCCAGGAAGAAGAAGCTGGCATCCAGTCCGACGGGGCTGCACTCGTCGAAGAACCCGCCGCCGCGGATCCTCATGCCGTTGCGGAGGCTCGGCCCGAACTCGCCCGGTCCGAGGAGGTTTCGCGTGTCCGGGTCGCCCAGGAAACCGAACCCGTTGCCCGACGCCGACGTGGTGGCCAGCGTCGGGATGCGGGCGCGGTTCGTCCACCACATCAGGTACTCGGCCTGGAAGAAGAACAGGTCTTGCGACGGGCCGTCGAGCACCGTCGTGCCGTCGGCGGCGACCGTGCCGCGGGGCGGGGTGTACAGGTCGAGGCCGAACAGGTCGCGGAAGTGGAAGTCCCGCGACAGGTTGAGCGGCGGCGTGCCGAACGTCCGACCGCGAGTCAGGGCCACCGGCCCGCCGCTCGCGGCGGTCACGCCGGGGTGGGTCGGCAACAGAGACGGCGGGCAACTGTCGGTGGGCGTCGGCACGATGCCCGAGCCGAGGCTGGCCGGCAGCACCGGCGGCGGGGCGTGTGGAACGGGTGCGGGCGGCGCAGTTGTACGCGGCGGCGGTAACATCTCACTCGGCGGCTTGGCCGGCGGCTTCAGCGGATCGACGGGTTTGGGCGCGTCGGTCGTCGCCGGAATCGGGGTGATCGGCGGCAGCGTGGCCGGGGCCAACTCCCGCGGCGGCGCGGGGGGCGCTTCGGCCGGCGGCGCGGTGGCCGTCGGGCGGAAGACCGGATCGACGACGGGTGGTGTCGGTGCCGCCACCGCGGCCGGCGGTTGCGGCTGGAAGTCCACCGGATACCGCATGGCCGGCCGCCAACTCGACGACTCGGCGGGGACCGCCGGCTGCGGCGTCACGGTCGGCACCGGCACCGGCACGACGACGGGCGGTGGCGTGGCCGGCACCGCCGGCTTCCAACTGGCATCGTCGGCACGAGCGGAGGCGACCAACCCCAGGGCCGAGACCAACAGCATTGCCCGGACACGCTTCATCCGCCGCCCTCCGAATCGGCCCACGCGACACACGATTAAACCGGAGTCGCGGGTTCCATCGGTGAGTTCGGCGGTTTGACAGTACCACCCGCACCTATTCTGCGATCCGTGCCACCAGAATTACCGGAAGGGTCCGCACTCGCACTTGCCCGATTCGTCTAGAATGGCTCACCTCTCCAGGAGTCCGACATGCTCCAAGTCACCCGCGTTACCGCTTCGGGCCACGACCTCACCCCCCCGACGGCCGCCCAGCTCGCCGAACTTGCCAAGTCGCTCTCGCCGGAAGAGCGGCGGGTGCTGCTGAATCACGGCACCGAGCCGGCGTTCTGCGGCGGGCTGTTGAAAGAGAAGGCGGCGGGCGTGTACCACTGCCGGCTGTGCGGGCTCCCGCTGTTCCGTTCGACCGCGAAGTTCGAGAGCGGCACCGGTTGGCCGAGCTTCTTCGCCCCGTTCGACCCGGAGCACGTGGCCGAGATCACCGACCGTAGCCACGGCATGGTGCGGGTGGAAATCCGCTGCGGGAAGTGTGACAGCCACCTCGGGCACGTGTTCCCGGACGGCCCCCCGCCGACCGGCAACCGATACTGCTTGAACTCGGCAGCACTGAAGTTCGAGAAGGGCACCGCGTAGGGTGGGTCCAGCGACGGCCTCCGTCGCGCCGACCCACGCGGGAAAGGTGCCAAACGGGGAGGGCAACCACCCGCCCGTGGGTCGGCGTTGGCCAAGCGCCCGCGGGACCCACTTACCTACTACTCGTCTCCGCCGCCTACTGCTTTGCTTGGTTCGGCGTGGTTGTCGGCTCCCCGTGACTCGTAGGGGGGCCAGCCGTAGGAGCCGTCCTGCTCTTCAACGCCCAGTTCGCACCGTGGCGTCTTGGGCAGAGCGGCAAACATCCTGGCGTCGCGGGCCTGAAGCAGAACCGCCCGTAGCATGTCGCCCATCGCCGCGACCAGCCCGCTGGTGTCCCCCGCGACCAACTCCCGGCGGGTGCCGTCGGGCAGAACGAGGGTCAGCGGCCCGGCCTCCACCGCCTCGCACGCTTTTGCCCACTTGGGCCGCTCCAGCACCGTCTCCTCGATGTACAAGCTCCAATCCCCATCCGGCTCCGGGCTGCGGCGGGTGTCGAACACCAGGCATACCCACCCGCTCTCGTAGACACCGAAGCCAATATCGATGCGGGACACCCGCTTGCCCTTGCCTGGGCCCGGGTTGGTGGCCGGGTCAAATGAACTGACGCGCTCCGCGAGCATGGCGGACACTTCGGTGAAATCCTTCCGCAGATCGAGTCGCTTCATCGGTCGAGTGCCCTCTCTTCACCGAACTCGGTATGCGCGGGCGTGCGGCACACCGCCGGACTGTTCGCCCTGCGCCGAACCGAAGTTACACCAGCCCGTAGTTCGCCAGCGTCTGCCGCACCTTCGCTTCGCCGGCGGCGTCCATCGCGCACATGGGCAGCCGCAGTTCGCCCGCGTCGCGTCCGAGCAGTTTGAGAGCCGTCTTCACCGGGATCGGGTTGGTGGCCACGCTCAGCATGTCGCGGCACAGCGGGAACAGCTTGCGGTGCCACGTCAGGGCTTCCGCGAAGTCGCCGCTGTCGGCCGCCTTCACCAGCGCCAGCATGTCCTTCGGGACGATGTTCCCGACCACGCTCACCACCCCGCGACCGCCGATGCTCATGAGCGGCAGCGTCAGGCTGTCGTCGCCACTCAGCAGAGTCAGGTCGCACAGGGCGGCGATGCTCGACGCCTGGTCGAGCGAACCCGTCGCCTCTTTCACGGCCACGATGTGGGGGTACGCCTCCGCGAGCCGGGCGAGCGTTTCGGGGGCGATGTTCGACCCGGTGCGGCCGGGGATGTTGTAAACGACTTGCGGCAGGTCGCAGGCGTCAGCGACGGCCCCGAAGTGGCGGAAGTACCCCTCTTGCGTCGGCTTGTTGTAGTACGGCCCCACTTGCAGCGTGCCCGTCGCCCCGGCCTTCTTCGCCGCCTTCGTCATGCGGACGGCTTCGGCCGTGTTGTTCGACCCGGTGCCGGCCATGACCTGGATCCGCCCGCCCGCCCGCTCGCACACGTAGGCCACCACCCGCTCGTTCTCGTCGTGCGTGAGGGTCGGGCTTTCGCCGGTCGTGCCACATGGGGCGAGGGTGTTCGTCCCCTCGCCGACGTGCCAGTCCACCAGTTTGCCCAGCGCGTCCCAGTCGATGTCGCCGTTCTTGAACGGGGTGACGATGGCGACGGTGACGCCGGCGAACAGTTCGCCACGGGTCTTCGACATGACGGCCTCGGAGCTGGGGTCAGGAGCCAGCAATCAGGTTAGCGATCCGGGTGAGCGCCGCAACCGTGTAGATGACCGGGTACAGCTTCTCGAAGTACCACAGGTTGGCGAAGTAGAAGCCGATGGGCGACGGCGGAAAGTGCGTGCCCCTCTGCGTGGCGGCGGCGAGATAGCCAACCCCGCCCGCAAGGGCGGGGGTGCTTCCCGAACAAGCCAACCCTTCCACCGCCAGCGCCGTTTCCTCGATGCTGCTCGGCGTGCCAGCCCGTCCGCCCCAACCGCCGTCGGGGTTCTGCGTCGATGTCAACCACTCCGCCCCGCGGCTCAACGCCTCGCGGAAATCATCGGGCAGTCCGGGCAGTTCCGCCAGCCGCAGCACGCGACTGGTGCCATAGGTCAGGTTCGCCACTTCGTCGGCGTGCTGGTTGCCGAACCACAGCGGTGCCCAACTGCCGTCCGCGTTCTGCGTCTTCGTCAGGTACGCGATGCCTCGTTTCGTGCCCGCGTCGATCCGCTGTTGCAGTTGCACACTCAACCGCCCGCGCCACGCGGCCCACGCGAGCAGGGTGTGGGCCGTCAGGTCGTTGCTGCTGCGATCGAACGGCAGGCCGGTCCACCCCTTGCAGAACGTCGGGATGCCGCCGTCGGCGTTCTGCAAGTCGAGCAGCCACGTGACCCCGGCCGCCGCCGCTGACAACACGTTGTCAGTGAGTTCGCCCAGGTTCGCCAGTGCGAGCAATGCCCCCGGCGTGTCGTCGGCGTCGGGCACACCCCCGCTCAGGTCGGTCCACGCCCACCCGCCGGGCGCGGCCATCGTGTATGGGTGGACGGTGCGGTACTGCTGCACGAGGAGCCAGTCGGTTAGCCGCGAGGCATCGCCGAGCGCGCTCGGCGATGCCTCGCGGCTAACCAAACCGTTCACCGCCAGCGTCGTCACCCACGTCGTCAGGTTCGTGTCGATGGGCCAACTGCCGTCCGCCCGCACGCTGGCTTCGATGAACTGCAACCCATGCCGCACCACGTCAGTATCCCTCTTCCCCGACCCCAGCAGGCTCATGCACACGAAGCTGGTGAGCGGGGTCGCTTCCAAATACCCGCCCGTCGTCGGCTGGATCGCCCGCAACTTCCGGAGTGTGACCCCGGTTGCCAGCCACCGGGCGACGCGGGTGAGCGGGTTCCACGTCGGCCGCTTGGCGTGCCTCACTTGCCCGATGGCGATGAGCGCCGGCAGCGCGTAGCTGACCACCGGCAGTTGCAGCACCTGGAAGAACGAGAACGGCAGCGCCGCCAACTCGAACGGCAACTGCGGCACCACCCGCCACGGGTCGGCGCCGAGTCTTCCGGCCAGCGCGAGCATGGTGAGGATCGGCACAGAGAAGGTGTGATCCTTGCCGTACCGCGCCGCGACCGCCCTCGCCAACGGCACCGGGTCCAGCGTGCCCGCGTGTTGGCGAATCCAGACTTCGGAACGTCCGGCGGTGGCAGCGAACTCCTTCGCCTCGGCGATGTTGAACACTGCCCAGCCCAGGCACGTCGTGCTCAGGTTGCTGAAGCTCAACACCGTGTCGCCCCACCCGCCGTCGGCGTTCTGGTGGTCGGCCAGCCACTTCACCCCACCGCGAATGAGGGCGGCGTACTTCGCATCGCCGTGCAGACTGAGCGTGAACACGGCGGTCGCTGTGGACAGCGCCGACGCGGACAACTCGCCGACCCAGTAGCCGTCGGGGTGGCGGGCGGCGAGCAGCGCGGCGCGGGCGTTGGCGAGCGTGTCGGCGGCGAGCTGTTGGGTGGCGGTGTCGATGGGGAGTACTCGGATTCTTGGCGAACCCCGACCGCAAGGTCGGCGGGTGTGCAGTCAGGTCGTTTCACACACCACCCGCGGCCCTTGCGGGCCGGGTTCGCAAAATCACTCTTCGATGTCCAGCTCGGCGAATCGCGTCTGCCCGACTGCGTTCGCCTGCCAGTACGTCTGCGAACCCACGTCCAGGCACGTCAGCCAGCCGCCGGCATACGCCCCCGTGTCCAGGCAGTACGTCGTCGGCCACGCCTTCGGTAGCCCGCTCCTTTGGCTGCTGTGCCCGCACACCATGATCTTTCCCGACACGTGCCGCACCGGGCCGTTCAAGAATTCCCAGAACAGGTACGTGTCGGTCTGGTCGGCGAGCGGCGTCCCCGGCTCCAGGTTGGCGTGGACGAAGATGTGCGTCTCCGTCTCGAAGAAGTCGAACAGGTGTTCCTCGAGGAACTCCCAGTGCTCAAGCGGGATGTTGTCGAACGACGCCCGCCACCCGCCGGCCGGCACATACGAGTTCATCGCCTGCGTGCCGCCGACACTCAGCCAGTTCCGCAGCTCGCCCTTATCGCGGCGGGCCTCCACCATCATCAGCTCGTGGTTCCCCCGCAGACAGACCACCCGGTGACTCTGCCGCAGGGCGATGAGCCGGTCGATCACCCCGCGGCTGTCCGGCCCGCGGTCCACGTAGTCGCCGAGGAAGACGAGCAGGTCGGCGGGCGTAGGCCGAACGACCGCTAGCAGCGCGTCGAGCGCCGCACTGCACCCGTGAATGTCCCCGACCGCGAGCGTCCGCATCGTCGCTTCTCCTGGCTGACGTGAGGCTACCACGACCGGCCGGACGCGGCCAGGGGTGGTTTGGTCGTGTCAACACTCACCCGGACACGCCCGCGGTCTTTCGCAATGCTGCCACGAACCGGCCGAACAGGGGGGAGTGATACCGCCGCGTGCTCCAGGCGAGGGCCAGGGTGCGGGTCGGCTTCTCGCCGGCGATGGGGCGGTACACGCGGTGCTTGCTCGGGTCGGTGGCGGCGGCCATTTGCGGGATCAGGCTCACCCCGTGGCCGAGCTTCACCAACTCGAGCACCGTGGCCAGTTGGTGGATACGAGACGTGACGACCGGGGCGGTGTGCCGGCGGGTGCAGAAGGCGAGCGCCGTGTCGGTCAGGCAGTGGGCCTCGTTCAGCAGCACGAACCGCTCGGCCGACAGCTCCTTCAGCGTCACTCGCGGTTTCGACGCGAGCGGGTGCCCGGCCGGCATCACGGCCAACAACTCCTCCGTCAACAGCGGCTCGACGTGCAACCCGTCGTGTCGGATCGGCATCGCCGCGACGAGCAGATCGGCTTCGCCCGCCGCCACCCGCCCCACCGCCCGCTCGGTCGTCTCCTCGATCACCTCCACTTCCGACTCCGGGCAATCGTTGGCGAACGTCGTGAGCACCTGCGGGAGCAGGTACGGCGCGACGGTGGGGATGGCGGCCACCACCACCCGGCCGGCGTCCGGGGCGTTGGTCAGCGTGGCCCGCGCCTCGTCCACCAGCCGGACGATGTGCGACGCGCGGTCGCGGAGCTTCACCCCGGCGTCGGTCAGCCGCACGCCCCGTCCGAGCCGCTCGAACAGCGGCTTACCCACCTCTTCTTCCAGCTTCGCAATGGCCTGACTGATCGACGGCTGCGACACCCCGCACGCCTCCGCCGCCCGCGTGAAGTGGCCCAACTCGGCGACTTTGGCGAAATACCGGAGCTGGTGCAGTTCCATTCGCCCCACCTATCGGTCGGATAGGAAAGATGTCTTCGCCCAATTGTAGGGCGTGGTCTAACATCACCCTAGTTCGGGTCGCCCGACAGCCCGAATGCCCCCTCCTGTGGAGAGCCGCTTCATGCTCCGCAATCTGCTCCTGGCCGCCGGCGCGCTGACGGCCGCGGTGGCCGTCGCCCAGCCGCCCGCCGCACAGCCGGCCAAGCCGGCCGAACCGGGCAAGTGCCCGGTCATCGATGTCACCCCGCGGCCGACGGCCGAACGGCCCACCGCCGCCGGCGGCATGGGCAACCGCGACTGGTGGCCGAACCAACTGAACCTGACGATCCTCGCGCAGAACACGGCGAAGACGAACCCGATGGACCCGGACTTCGACTACTCCACCGAGTTCAAGAAGCTCGACCTGGCGGCAGTCAAGAAGGACATCGCGGCGCTGCTCACCACCTCGCAGGACTGGTGGCCGGCCGACTACGGCAACTACGGCCCGCAGATGATCCGCATGGCGTGGCACAGCGCCGGCACGTACCGCGTGCAGGACGGCCGCGGGGGGGCCAGCTACGGCACCCAGCGGTTCGCCCCGCTGAACAGTTGGCCGGACAACGTGAACATCGACAAGTCCCGCCGGCTGCTCTGGCCGATCAAGCAGAAGTACGGCAAGAAGCTGTCGTGGGCCGACCTGATGGTGCTGACGGGGAACGTGTCGCTCGAGACGATGGGGTTCAAGACGTTCGGGTTCGCCGGCGGGCGGGAAGACCTGTGGGAGCCGCAGGAGGACATCTACTGGGGGCCGGAAACCAAGTGGCTGGGCGACAAGCGGTACACCGGCGAGCGCGACCTGCAGAAGCCGCTCGGGGCGGTGCAAATGGGGCTGATCTACGTCAACCCGGAAGGGCCGAACGGCAAGCCCGACCCGCTGGCCGCCGCCAAGGACATCCGCGAGACGTTCGGCCGGATGGCGATGAATGACGAGGAGACGGTGGCGCTGATCGCCGGCGGGCACACGTTCGGCAAGGCGCACGGGGCGGCGTCGGAAGACAACAAGGGGAAGGAGCCGGAGGCGGCCCCCATCGAGGCCATGGGCCTCGGCTGGCTGAGCAAGTTCAAGAGCGGGAAGGGGGCGGACACCATCAGCAGCGGGCTGGAAGGGGCGTGGACGAGCACCCCGACCAAGTGGGGCAACGGGTACTTCAACAACCTGTTCAAGTACGAGTGGGTGCAGACGAAATCGCCGGCGGGGGCCACCCAGTGGGTGCCGAAGGACGGCGGCGGGAAGGACACCGTGCCCGACGCACACGACAAAACGAAGTCCCACCAGCCGATCATGTTCACCACCGACCTGGCGCTGAAGACCGACCCGGCGTACCTGAAGATCTCGAAGCGGTTCCACGAGAACCCGAAGGAGTTCGAGGCGGCGTTCGCCAAGGCGTGGTACAAGCTGACGCACCGCGACATGGGGCCGGTGACCCGGCTGCTCGGGGCGGAAGTGGCCAAGCCGCAACTGTGGCAAGACCCGGTGCCGGCGGTCGATCACAAGCTGATCGACGACGCCGACGCGACGGCGCTCAAGGCGAAGTTGCTCGACAGCGGGCTGAGCGTCTCGCAACTGGTAAGCACGGCGTGGGCGAGCGCGTCCAGCTTCCGCGGGACCGACAAGCGGGGCGGGGCGAACGGCGCTCGCGTCCGGCTGGCCCCGCAGAAGGACTGGGCGGTGAACAACCCGGCCGAACTGGCGAAGGTGCTGCTGGTGCTGGAGAAGGTGCAGAAGGACTTCAACGCGGCGGCGAAGGACGGCAAGAAGGTGTCGCTGGCGGACGTGATCGTCCTGGCCGGGTGCGCCGGCGTGGAGAAGGCGGCGAAGGCCGGCGGATACGACGTGAAGGTGCCGTTCACGCCCGGCCGCACCGACGCCACCCAGGAGATGACCGACGTGGAGTCGGTGGCCTTCCTGGAGCCGACCACCGACGGCTTCCGCAACTACTTCGGCAAGAAGAACGACCGCGTGCCGGAGGAGCAGTTGGTGGACCGGGCGCACCGCCTGACGCTGACCGCGCCGGAGATGACCGTGCTGGTGGGCGGCTTGCGGGTGCTCAAGACGAACACCGAGTACCCGGACATGGGCGTGCTCACCAAGACGCCGGGGGCGCTGACCAACGACTTCTTCGTGAACGTCCTGGACATCAACACCGAGTGGAAGAAGGCGGCCGTGTGCGAGCACTTCTTCGAGGGGAAGGACAAGAAGGGCGAGCTGAAGTGGACGGCCAGTCGCGTGGACCTGGTGTTCGGGTCGAACTCGCAACTGCGGGCCATCGCCGAGGTGTACGCCAGCGAGGACGCGAAGGAGAAGTTCGTCAAGGACTTCGTCAAGGCGTGGGACAAGGTGATGATCCTGGACCGCTTCGACGTGAAGAGGAAGTAGTGATCGGTCCCCCTCTCCCTCAAGGGGA
>JANNQE010001137.1:0-5693 GCA_031441625.1 Planctomycetia bacterium | reverse complement strand
CATCCCCGCCTTGATGAGTTTCACCGCCACGAACCGCTTCACCGGTTCGGTCTGCTTCGCCCGCCAGACCGCGCCCATGCCCCCCGCACCGATCGGCTCGACGAGCGTGTACTTCCCGGCGAGGACGGAGCCGGCGTGCTCGTCGCGGCCGGGGAGGTCGGCGGTCGGTTCGGCCGCGTCCCGTCCGAACGTCGCCGTCGCCGGGGACCCGCCCGCGAAGGCTCGGGTTCCGTCAGTCGGCGTGGGGACGCGGTTGAGGAAGTCGCCGGCCCGCTCCATCGCGGCCAGCAGGCCCTCGACCTCGGCGCGGAGGGAGGCGTCCTCCCCGCACGCCTCCGCCAGGTACGCCGCCCGCGCGGACGGATCGGGCCGCTCCAGGGCCTGCCCGAAGATCGATTTCACGTTGTCGGCGGCTGCGCTCATGGGACTCTCCGAATGGGGGTCTACCTTGTCATGCGCAATCGGCTCCCGGACACTGCCGCGCTTTTGGAAGATTTTTCTCAGACCCCACCCAGGCGGCGGAACATCCACGCCCGCGCGAACGCCCAATCCCGGTACGCCACGCGGGGGGAGAGGCCCAGAAACTCGGCGGCCCGTTCCAGGGGAAGCCCCGCAAAGACATGCAATTTCACGAGTTCCGCCGACCGCGGGTCGTGGGCCGCCAGTCGATCAACGACCTCGTGCACCCCGAGCAGGTCCGAATCCGGCCCGTCGGCGGCCAGACCGTCGGGGAACGGAACCCGGAGCAATTCGCCTCCGCGTTTCACCGCGGCTCGTCGGCGGGCGGAATCCACGAGGATGCGGCGCATGGCCTCGGCGGCGGCGGCGAAGAAGTGCCCGCGGCTGTCGAACTGCTGATCCCCGACGAGACGAAGGAACGCCTCGTGGACGAGGGCGGTGCCGTCCAGGGTGTGGCCGGGGGCTTCGGCGGCCATGCGCGCGGCCGCCAACGCCCGCAACTCGTCGTACACGAGCGGCAGAAGATCGACCGCGGCCTGGCGGTCACCGGCCTGGGCGGCGTCGAGAAGGCGAGTCACATCGGACATCACGGCCGAGTGTAACGGCTCCCGGCGGTAGAAGCACACGAAATCAAGGGTGCGTGGCACGCGACTGGGCAGATATCCGCCGAGCATCGATGTCTCATTCCTGGCCGTGCGGAGTATAGCTCCTCGGACCACGTCGCACGCCGACCGCCACCCGACCGATCGTGCCCACACCCACGACCGGCCCATCACAGAACGCCGTCCGCCCAGCGCCCAGAAAGCGACTCCCCGAACGCTTCCGCCGACACGCGGGCGGACGTGTGCGGAACAGGCACAGACCGGTAACGTCGGCGTCGGAAGTCTCCTGGGACTCGGCGTCGGCCGTCACTTCTTCTCGGTGGCCTTCTCGATGAACTCGGTGATCTTCTTCGCGTCGTCGGCCGGCACCACCTTGGTGTTCTTGTAGGCGACCTTGCCGTCCGGACCGATGACGAACGTCCACCGGGCCGCCGTCGATTTCCGTTCGAACTCGTAGGGTTTGCCATCCACCTCCAGCACCTTGTTGGCGGCGTCCCGGGCCTTCACCGCCGCCCCCTTGCCGACCGGCACGCCGAACTGCTTCGCGACGGCCCCGTCCTCGTCGGCGAGCAGGGTGAAGGTGAGCTTGTGCACCTTCTTGAACATCTCGTGGACCTGGACCGAGTCGCCGCTGACGCCGACCACCTCAACGCCCTTCTCGACGAGCCTGTCCATCGCCGCGTTGAACGCCTTCGCCTGGGCGGTGCAGCCGGGGGTGAAGTCGCCGGGGTAGAAGTACACCACCACCCACTTCTTGCCGAACCGGTCGGACGAACTCCACACCTTGTCGGCGTGGTCCGGCCGCTGGAAGGTCGGGGCCACGTCGCCGACCTTTAGGTCCACCGGCGGCTCCGGCTTGTCGTCCTTCTTGTCGTCGGCGCGGGCCAGGCCGCACACGGCGACCAGACCGAGGAGGGTGAACCGCAGGCGGGACGCGAACATGGAGAGACTCCAAAGGGAAAGAAACTCGGACGGTTCGGTTCAGCGCTCTACCGGCAGCGATTGATGCTGGGGTGTCTCGGTCAGAGGCGTGCCGTCCCAGAGTTTGAACGTGCCGTCACGCGCGGCGGTGGCGAGCCGGCGGCCGTCCGGACTGAAGGCGACCCCGTAGATGGTCGCGGTGTCGGATACGACGGTCCAGACTTCCTGCCCCGTCGCCATGTCCCACAGCTTCAACTCCCCGGAAGGGGCCTTATCCGCCGTGACGCCGCCGACTGACGCCAACCGCTTGCCGTCTGGGCTGAAACACACGGTCCAGGCGCACCCGGTGTGGCCGCGCAGGTCGTATTCGACCTGCCAGGTCTCCGTGTTCCAGACTTGCACCTGTCCGAGATTGTGCGGGGAGAGGTAATCGTGTCCGAGCGCGACGGCCAGCCGCTTGCCGTCGGGGCTGAAGGCTAACCCCCAGACCTGCAACAGCAGGTCTTGGCGCGGCAAGACGACTTGTCCCGTGCGAGCGTCCCAGACTCGCAGTGAACCGCGGTTGCCTGGGGTCGCATAAGCGGAACTGGTCCCAGCCGCGAGGAGCCGGCCCCCAGGGCCGAACGCCACGCCGGACGCGTAGGTCTGTCCTAATTCAAGGGTCTGCAGCTTCTGGCCGGTCGCCGCGTCCCAAATCGCGATGTGATCGTCCTTCCCCGTTGCACTCGCAAACAATCGGCCGTCGTCGCTGAACGCATGCTCGCACTGGCCCCAACGCTGACGGGTTGCCGATGCCAGGGCCGTCACCTCGTCGCCAGTCGCAACATCCGTGAGGTAAGTCGCACTCACTCCCGCGAGGCGATCATTGGTCGCCGACCAGGCCAGCCGCCGGTTTCCCGAGCGACCCCTCAAGCTGCCTATCTCCGCGCCTGTACACACATCCCAGATTCGGGCCGTGCCGTTGCACATGCCCGCGAGTCGCCGACCGTCGGGGCTGAACGCCACGCTCGTGGCCCGGTCCTTGCCTTGGAACAGGGTCCGAACTTCGTTCCCAGGCAACGCCCAGATCATCGCCAGACGGTTATCCGTCCCGGTGGCGAGTCGCAGTCCATCGCGGCTGTACGCCACGGCACGGGCCGCGTTCTCGGCGTGCAGGACGGACAGTTCCTTGCCGGTCCGCGCGTCCCAGACCCGGACCTTCTCATCCAGACAGGAGGCGGCCAGGCGGGTTCCGTCGGGACTAAACGTCAACTGGGTCACGGACACGTTCGGCACTTCGATTGTGGTCACAACTTTCCAGCCCACCACCTCTTCCAGGATTCGGATGGCGCCTTTTTCCGAGTTGTAGGCCAGGGCCAGGCGTTTTCCGTCGGCACTCAGGGCCAGGTACGAGGCGTACATGTAAGACAAGTCGGCGACCGCTTCCGCGGTCATCGGCTTCCAGAGACGAACATCCCCCTTTGCAGATCCGCTGATGATGAACTGCCCCTTGGGATCATAAGCCACGGTATGAACGATGTCGGTATGCTCCTTGAACACGGCGACGGTCGCGCCGACCTGCAAATCCCAGACGCGCACCTGTTTGTCGTTTGAGCCGGTGACGACATATCGGCCATCCTGGCTAAAGGCGACGCAGTTCACGGCCAAGGTGTGGCCCGTTAACGTCAGCAATTCCTTCCCCGAGTTGGTCTCCCAGAGCCGGACCGTCTTGTCCGCGCTGGTCGAGACAAGGCGCTTCCCGTCCGGGCTGAACGCGAGCGCACTGACGGAATCGGTGTGCCCCCGCAACGTCAAGACTTCCTGCCCTCGCATCAGATCCCAGAGCTTGATGGTCCGGTCAGCGCCGGCCGTGGCGAGCAGTGTTTCGTCCGGGCTGAACGCGACCGCCAGTACAGTTCCAGTGTGGCCCCGGAGCCGCGACTCCTCGCCATGGTGCTTTCGCCACAGGTGGTGCCACTCCCACCCCCGCAGGTCTTCCTGTCCAGGGCCGTCGGGGATGATGCTGCGGAGCAGTTGGACCACGCGGCCGGGCTGATTCTCCCGCTCCGCCTGCTGGGCCAGGGTCATCCGGGAGACGTACAAGTACCGCCGGGCTCGGGCTTCCTCGTCGCGCGCGCGCTCCCTTTGGCGGTCCGCTTCCGCGCGCTGCGATTCCGCCACGCTCCGCTGTTCGTCGGCGTCGTCCTTCGCCGCCGCCAGGTCGCGGTTCTTACCTTCCAACGTGCGGGAGTACCCGAGCGCCACCCCGCCGCCGACGGCCACCAGCACGAAGAGCGCCGTCACCGCCACCAGGCCCGCCCCCGCCGGGTTCCGCCGCACCCACTTGACCACCCGTTCCGCCGTTCCCGCGCGCCGGGCTTGGATCGGTTCACCCCGGAGCCAGCGGTCCAGATCCTCGGCGAGCGCGTCCGCGCTCCCGTACCGCTTCGCCGCTTCCTTCGACAGGCACTTCAGGCAGACCGTCTCCAGGTCGCGGTCGATGAGCGGGCTGACCGCTCCGGGGCGGATGACTTCGCGGTCCCGCACCTGGGCCAGGGTGTCGAGGGCATCGACCCCCTTGAACGGCGGGCGGCCCGTCAGCACTTCGTACAACACCGCGCCGAGGCCGTACACGTCCGCCTGGGTGGTCACGTCCGTTCCGCCCCGCGCCTGCTCCGGGGCCATGTAGCTGGGCGTGCCGAGGACCGCCCCGGTGGCCGTCAGGCTGCTCGCCGACCCGATCCGCCGGGCCAGCCCGAAGTCCACCACGTGCGGCTCGCCCTGGGCGTCGAGCAGCACGTTCGACGGCTTCAGGTCGCGGTGCAGGATCCCCCGCTGGTGCGCGTGGTGGACGGCCCGCGCGACCGTCGCTATCAGGCGAGCGGTCGCCGCCTGGCGCGTCCGCGCGTCCGCCCTGGTGATCCCCGGCGTGACGGCGTACTCCGGCACCCGCGCCGCCAGGCTGCCGCCCTCCATCAGCGGCATCGTGTAGTACGCCCGGCCGGCGTGCTCGCCCACCTCGTGGATGGGCAGCAGGTTCGGGTGGTCGAGGGCGGCCACCGCCTCCACCTCCTGGCGGAACCGCCTCGCCGCCGTCGGCGTCGGGAACTCGCCGGCGCGGACCATCTTCAGCGCCACCACGCGATCCAGACTCGCCTGTCGCGCGCGGTACACGACGCCCATGCCGCCGCGGGCGACCTCGGCCAGCAGTTCGTAGTCGCCGAAGTAGCCCACCCGTGTCCCAAGGGGCACTTCCGGCAGGTCCACCCGCCCGCCGGCCGTCTGGGTTGGCGGGTCGCCGCCGGCCCCGACCCCGGCCAGCCAGACGGGGTCCAGGTCGGGGAACCGGGCCAGGTACTCGTCGGCCGTCGGTACCTCGCCCGCCTGTCGGCGGTAGAAGGCGTCCAGCGCCACCAGTTCGCGGAGGACGGCGGCGCGGAGGGGATCAACGAGCCCGGCGGTGGCGGCCTCGACGGACGGGCGCGGTCCGGACCGCCACCCCGCCTCGAACGCGTCGCAGTGGCCGTCCAGTTCGAGGGCCAACTCGACCGGCAGCCCGGCCGACGACCCGTGGAACGAGGCCGTGTGGCGGTGCCCGCCGTCGAACGACGCCGTCGGCCGGTCACTCGTGCTCATACGCCCCCTCCCGTTCCCAGATGCCCCGGATCAGTTGCAACTTCCGCTTCACCGACCGCGGCGCGCACCCGACCCGGTGCGCCACCTCCTCCACCG
>JANNQE010001136.1:0-3482 GCA_031441625.1 Planctomycetia bacterium | reverse complement strand
GGGGCCGGCGGGACGAACGCCGGCCCCTCCGGGGCGGGGGCGTTTGGGTAACGAGAACCCAGGGCTTCCGCCCTGGGCTACAACCGCCGGCCGCTCCGCGGCGTGAATTCACGCTCTCGCAGTTCGGAGTTCCCATGCCCGAGTTGCCCGAAGTGGAAACGGTGGCCCGCGACCTCCGCCCGCTGCTCGTCGGGCGGACGATTACGAGCGTGTGGGCGGGCAAGCTGGCGTTGCGACGGCCGTGGAAGAAGGCGTGGGAGAAGGCGTTGACCGGGGCGGCGCTCGCCGAGGTGAAGCGGCGGGGGAAGTGGCTGTTGTTGGCGGTTAGCCGCGAGCCAACGGCGTGCGCGACGCCGACCCTCCTCGTCCACCTCGGCATGACCGGCCAGTTCACCGTCGTGCCGAACACCGCACCCGTCGAAACGCACACGCACCGCGTCTTCGACCTGGACAACCGCACGCAGTTGCGGTTCCGCGACATCCGGCGGTTCGGCAGTGTGGAATGGTTCCCCAGCGAAGTCGTCGCACTCGCCAACCTGGGCGAGAAGCTCGGCCCGGAGCCGTTCGACATCCCCGCCGCCCCGTTTGCGGCCGACGTGCGGAAGTCGAAACGCACGCTGAAAGCGATCCTGCTCGATCAGTCGGTGGTGGCCGGCGTCGGCAACATCTACGCGGACGAATCGCTCTTCCGTGCCGGGTTGCATCCCGAACGACGGGGGAACACGCTCACCATTGTCGACTGCGACCGCCTCCGCGGGTGCATCGAAACGGTCATCGCCCGAGCCATCGCCGGCCGCGGCAGCACCATCCGCGATTACGTCGGCGGGTCGGGGTTGCGCGGCGGCTTTCAACACGAGTTCGCGGTCTACGGGCGAACCGGCGAGGCGTGTGTGACGTGTGGAGGCGAGATCGAGCGAATCGTCCTCGGCGGGCGGAGCAGCCACTTTTGTGCGAAGTGCCAGCCGGGAAGTAGGTCGCGGTCGAACGTCCCGACAGGGACATGAGGCCCGACGGCCAACTTGGCGAGCAACCGGGCGTACAGCTCGCTCTGGTTGAGGGCGTCCGCCGCCGTCCACACCCCTTTTGGCCGGAGGAGCCGGACGAGGGGTGAGCCTGTCACAAACTCTTCACGGTGGAGAGCCGGCACTCGGGGTATTTGCGGAGCAGCCGATGGTAGACCGGAGTGCGCTTCATCGCCTGGCGGATGACATCCCAGGACTCCACGTCGGACGCACACGGCTGACACATGCGGAGCGGGAGGTGGACCTGAATCAGATTCCCGCCGCCGGCCGATTGATCCGCACCGGGCAGCAGCACGACGCCGGTGACCGGGGCCAGAATGAGTGAGATCATGCTGATCGCCGGACCGATGGAATCCTGCTGGACGGGCATCTCACAGGTGGCGAGCAGCAGCAACGAGTCTTGCGTTCGACAGCCGCAAAGAGCGCAGTCTGGTTCGAGCGGGAGGCCGTTGACTGACATCAGGGCCGAGATTTCCACCTCCGGCGAAAGTACCGCCTCCCCGCTCGCTACCTTCAACTGACTGAGCGACGGCACCTCCACCGCCTTCCCGCAGTGGCACCTGAAGCGGCTGCCGGCATATCCCGACGGGCAGTGATGCACCTTCCCGCACTCGCACGCCACCGGGTACGTCTGCTGGCTCATGGGCCGACTCCGTATCGAAACATCTTTGTCGTTCAAGCTCGTGGCGGTGTCACTTCGGCGTGCGGGTATTTTGCCAGCAACCGGGCGTACAGCTCGCTCTGGTTGAGGGCGGCGCGGGCGTCCGCCGCCGTCCGCACCTTCGGCCGGCACGACTCGCACACCCGCGCCGGGAGGCGGAATCTCACATCGCGGCCGAGTTGTCGTTTGCGGTCGTTCAACTTGGCGACGAGCATGCCGATCACGAACCACACGCCCAGTGGCAAGAACAGCCAGTACCACCACTTGACATCCGACTTCACCTCCGACCGCTCGCACACCACGCTCACCGTCAGCGTGTCGCCCGTCGGCAGGTCGCAAAGGACGCACTCGTCCTACACGGACAAGGACTTTTCGGCCAGCCGGTGCTCGATCTCCCAATCGGCGGACACGGCCGACTGCCCGACCGACCGCTTGAGAGTGCCGAGTGTCGGCACTTCCACGGTCTTCCCGCACCCGCACGGGAACGAGCTGCCGGCTTGCCCGCCGGTCACTTCATGGACTTTCCCACAGTCGCAAATCACCGGATACGTCTGCTGGCTCACGGGCGCACCTCTGTATTCGTCGGTCACTGGTCTGGGTCGGGTGCCCGGAACGACCCGAGCAGCCAGCCGAACGCCTTGCCCACCGCCCACCCGATGACCACACACAACAGCCCGCCGAGCAGCATCGCCGCGACGGTACACAGGAGGGCGAACGGGAAGGCGGCGCGGTCGTCGATTTCCACCCGCCCGTCGTACAGATCGTGGCCCCACCACGCCACGCCCACCCGCGTGGGGGTGAACGTCAGATGCAGGCCGGGCATGAACAGGACGAAGAGCGCGAGCGTGACCACGAACCCGACCGCCACCGCCATCCAGCGGTGGCGGGCGACCTCCCGTTCCGGCCGGCGGGCTTCATGCTCAGTCGAGTCGGTTGGTTGGACGGGTTCCGAGGCGTCCGCGCGGAGCGCCCGCAACGACGGCACTTCCACGGTGCCCCCGCACACGCAGCCGACCCGCGTGCCGGCGTCGCCGGCCGTCACCCGCACGGCCTCGCCGCACGCACACCGCAGGCCATAGCTGCGCTGTTCCACGGTCGCCCTCGCACCCAGGCGGCTGACGCCGCCGGTTCACCAAGACACATCCGTCGGCAGACGCCGCCGGTACTCCGCGGTTGCCGTTGCCACTAAAGTAGAGAGGTTCCGCCCCGAGGTGTGTGCCCCGCCATGCTGCTGCTGTCTTGCACCGATGTGTCCCGCGGGTACGACGCCACTCCCTTATTTGAGGGAGTCAGCTTCGAGTTGCACGCCGGCGAGCGGATCGGGTTCGTCGGGCCGAACGGGGCGGGCAAAACCACCCTCCTGCGCATCCTGTCGGGCGACGACGACCCCGACACCGGCAAGGTGCAACTGCACGCCGGCGCGCGGGCCGGGGTGCTCCTCCAGGTGGCCACTTTCCCGCCCGACCGCACGCTGTTCGCGGAGGCGAAGTCGGCGCTCGACGAGTTGCTCGCCACCCAGCACGAGCTTCAAGAAGTGGCCGAACTAATGGCCACCGCGAGCGAGGTCGAACACAAGCAACTCGCCGAGCGGTACGAGAGGCTGAACGAACTGCTCTCCGCCAACGACGCCTACACGCTCGACCACAAGGTCGAAGACGTGCTCACCGGGCTGGGATTCAAGAAGTCCGACTACGACCGCCCGGTGGTGTCGTTCAGCGGCGGGCAACAGCGGCGGTTGCTGCTGGCGAAGGTGCTGCTGAGCGCCCCGGACGTGATGCTCCTCGACGAGCCGACCAACC
>JANNQE010001135.1:0-12856 GCA_031441625.1 Planctomycetia bacterium | reverse complement strand
GCGGGTGGCATTGGGGTCGGGCACGGTCGGCTCCCCGCGGGTGACGTGCTGCCGATGATACCCACCGGCCGGACGGCGGGCCACGATCTCGAACCGGAGACGAACGACCCGATGTCGGCGGTCGTCCACGAGGGGGTGTCCCACTCGCCCGGCACCGGAGACCGACCATGCCTCCCCAACCCGCTTCGCTGTTCGACTTCGACTTCTACGAACCGCTGCCCATTCAGGTCGAGGTGTCCGACGCCCCGCTCACCTCCGACGCCGGCCTGCTCCCCCTGCGGCAGTTCGACCACCGCATCGGCCTGACCGCCCAGTTCGCGGCCGCCCTGCACGACCCGCGCAACCCCGACCGCATCGAGCACTCGTTCCGCGACATGGTCCGCATGCGGGTCTTCGGCATCCTCGCCGGGTCCGAGGACCAGAACGACCACGACACCCTCCGCACCGACCCCGTCTTCAAGCTCCTCGCCGGCCGCTCGCCGACCGACGCGGATCCGCGCGGCCTGGCCGAACGTCCGAATTCGGGTGCGTGGCGACGGCGTGTTCGGCGGGTGGTCTCGCGCGATTCGGTTGGGCTGCTCGGTCGAACGTGGTGGTCGGGGTTCCGCAAGCCGGAGTCGTTCCTCGCGGCGCAGCCGGCGGCAGGGCATAACGGGGTTCCGGGTGTTCACATCGCAACGGTGTTCCGCCGCGGCTGAGTCGGGTCGACTGCCATGAAGTTGTGGGCAGGTCAACTCGGGTTTCAGGGTATTTTCCGTCGTTCTCGGATCGCCGGCTGCCATGAAGTTGTGGGTCGGTCAACGCGGGTTTCGTGGAATTTGGTCTTGCTCTTTTCGTCGGCCCTTCGGCCTTCTGCCACTTCTCCCGGCCGCGCCGGGTCGTCAACCCCGGCGTCCCGCAACCGCCGGCCGTCCCGCGCGGGGACCGCACTCGACCCTCCGGGGTCTCGGGCCGTCGCCCGGCCCCACCCGCCCGATCCGCCGCGCCGCCCCTCCGTTCGGCCGTCCTCGTGCCGCCGGCGTCCTCGGTGTACTCCATCCCCTTCTTGAGGCAGCAGACTTTGTACTTCTTCCCGCTGGCGTACGGGCACGGGGCGTTCCGGGACCGCTTCTCGCGGGCCGTCGGTGTCGTCCCCTCCGAACGCCCCCCCGGTGACGGACGGTATTGCGGCCGGGCAGTACCTTCGCTCATCACGGCTGGAACCACGGGTCGTCGCGGATCGACGCCAGGCACTCGTCGAGCGTCTGGCCGGCGAACAGTTCGTGCCACTTCCCGGTGTGCCGCAGGAAGGCCCGGTTGAACCGGCCCATCGCCGGGTGTTCCAGCCGGGCGAAGCTCGCCGAAGAGTCGGCCGCCGACCCGGCAGTGGTGGAGGTGGGAGTTGGTCCAGCCCATCGCCGTCTGGATCCGGTCGTGCAACTGGTCGAGGGTACCGTTCTTGACCTGGATCCGCCGCCAGATCGCGGGCGTGACGTCCCGGAGCGTGACCTTGAACTGGTACAGCCGGCTCGTGACCGGGATCGACCCGATCCCCTGGCAACGGTCGAGGGCTTTCGCGGTGAGATCCGCGACGTGCCGGAGCGAGTTCCGCTTCATGCCCGTGGCGGCGTGCCGCATCGCTCGCCCGGCCCGTTCCTTGACGGTCTTCAGCTCGGCGTGCGTCAGCGGAATCGTTCGCTGGTCCGCCTCGGTGAGGTTGAGACGTTGGGTGAGTTCCGGGATGATCTCGGCGACGACCTTCCACTGGGCCTGGGTGAGTTTGACCGGGAAACGCTGTTCGGGCCGATGGCTGCCGGGCACGTTCATTCTCCTGGCTGCAGACGCTCGGCCAGCGGCTCGTGGCCGGACTTCAGACCCAACTGATCCTGCATCATCGTGAGGAAGATCGGTACGTCCCGGTCGGGAAGGACGACCCGCTTGAGCAGCGATTCCAGGGTCAGGCCGAAGTAGGCCACACTGTCCCGGTGGTTCCGCAGGTTCTCGACGAACTCGGCGATCCGGTCGTGTTGCTCCGGGTCGTGCAGCGTCAACTCCTCATCCTGCCCCAACCCGCTCACGGCGTCGAAGCACGATTGCAGCCACAACCTGTGCCGCACGTCGGCGGGAACGACCTCCTGGTACGAGCTCACGCCCGGCGGAAGAGACAACCCGTCACCGTGCTCGTCCAGGGCCGTCATGATCTCCTTCCAGCCGTCGCATTTCACTTCCGAATGAATGTCGAACGTGCGATACGGTTCAATCAGCAGGTGTGGGACGATCTTGTTGAGGATCACGTACCAGGGCTCGCTGGGCCGCGGGATTTCGTCGATGTACAGGACGTCGTCGTCCGCCCCGTCATTGAAACTGAGCAGACCCCGGATCGCCTTCTGTTGCCCGGCCGTCAGGGGAAGTCCCTGCTCCTCACAAACGACTGCCTCCCAGGCGAGAAACAGGCCCTCCTCCACCCACCAGACGAAGTCCCCCACGGCCTGCTGCAAGTTCCAACTGTCCTCCAGCGGGCCGGTTTCAAAGAAGTCGTGCGTGGGAACGTCGGGATCGAACTCCCATCTCAACGGGGCCGGTTTCTGGGCCGGTTGTTTCTTCTTCTTTCTCCAGTTTTTCCGTGACACGGTCGTGACCTCCTCAGTACCCGGTTGGGTTCTTCAGGCAACAGTGTTTGAACTTCTTGCCGCTCCGACACGGGCACGGGTCATTGCGTCCCACTTGCACTCGTTCCGAAGACGATACGCCGGTACGATCTGATCGTCTTGGAACCTGTGGTCGGGCTTGGCCCCCGCGAGCCATTTTCGCCCTGGCAAGTTCCGCCTCCAACCGCTCGGCTTCCCGTCGCCCCCTGGCCAGTTCCGCCTCGAGTCGCTCGGCTTCCCGTCGCTCCCTGGAAATTTCCGCTTTCAGTTTGCTGACGACCACGTTCATGTCGCCGCCCGCTTCGTACACCAGTTTCCTGAAGAGCCGGGTACTCTTTTGCTCGGCCCGGGCGTCATTCCGTGCTTGCTCCTGCCAGTCATCGAACTCGGGAAACCGAAGGCCCGTGAGCTTGCCGGTCGCGACGAGAGTCGACCGCAGACGCCGGAGATCCGGTGTGAGTTCGTGCCGCCTGATCAGTTGCCGGGCCGGTTCGACTCCGTCGCAACGGAAATGGTCGAGCAACGCGTGGCAGAGGTTGATTCGCACGGGCAAATCGGACTCGCCGGGCAGAAGCCCCAGGATTCGCTCGGCCGTCAGGTCGCCGTGGATCTTGCCGAGCAAGTCACTGGCGTAAAGCCGGAAATTCCTGGACCCGCCCGGGAACGAATCGCACACCGCCGTGACGACGTCTTCGGTGCCGATCTTGGCCAGGGCAAACATGCTCTGGTCGGACTGGAAGCTAGAGGGGTGGCCGAGGTTGCCGACGAGCAGCGGAACGGCCGCCCGCAACCGCATCTCGCCCGCCAGATTCGCCATCAAGGGTTGCAGCCACCGGCGGGCATCGTGACTGACGTCTTGAACGTGCTCGGCCAGAATGTCTACGATCGGCCCGTGGTACTCGTGCGGCTGACGGGCGAGGGCCTCGACGACCCGAACGGCATGGCCCAGGTCCAGTTCCTCGACGTGGTTCTTGTCCCGGTTGTCCTCACAGAACTGTCTCAGGGCGTTCCAGCAGACCTCGGCCGACCATCCGAACATGTCGAGCCGTTCACGGAACGCCGGCTGTTCCTTCGGATCGAAATGGGGGGCCTGCGAAATCTCGGCGGCACGGCCAGCCACCAGGCGGATGTCCGCGTGGCACAGCAGTCGCGACAGGTTGAGGAAGTAAAAATGCCGTTCCTCCGGGAGTGCCTGGAACTCCGACTGCAATTCGGCGATCACCCATCCAATGGTCGCGTCCGTCTGCGGCCAGACGTTGAGAGGGTGGGTCAACGAGAAGGCCTCGATCCGGCCGTACTGTTCGATGGCCTCGATCGCCCGCGGCATGAGGGCCGGGTCGCGGGCCGTCGAACTGTAAAAGTACCGGACCGCCGCGTCCCGCACGTCGAGGTCGGGGTGGAGGAGGGCGTCCCGGATCTTGTCTTCAGAGAATCTCACGGTGGCCGATCCTTCTTTCGGAGAGTTTCTTGTTCCGTCACCGGGGCCGGACCTACTCGGCGTCCTCGTCTTCGGGGTACTGCGGGGGGCTCCGGCCGACTCGCTTCGTCACCCGCGGGAACTGCCCGTCCGGCACCGTATCCTCAACCGACTCGACGTTGATCTGGTGCCACCAGTTGTCGCCGAAGTCGAACAGGTCGCCGAAACTGCGGCCCGCTCTCAAGCCGAGGGATTCGAGGGTGGTTTCGCCGGCCACGCCGACCTGCTGGTCTTCGAGTTCCGGCGACCCGTAGGTCGGTCCGTCGCGATCCTTCGGCCCCTGGCCCAGTTGGAACTCGTACAGGTGCTCGTCGTCGCGGTCGAAGGCATCGAAGATGGCGTTGTGCAGGTCCTCCAGCGTCTGGTCGCCGCGGATCTGGATGAGGCGGGACTCGCCGGATGGTGACGTCCCTTCGGCCGGGCTTGTGTCGCGACCTCCGTGCCGTGGGCGAGGCGGAACTCCAGTCCGGACACACCCGGTTCTGCACCACGACGGTTCAGCTCCCCGCTTGGGACTATGCCGTGCGGATGCCGGCGACGAGGTCGAGGTACTGGGCGAACGCTTCCGGCCCGCCGCACGCCCGGACCGCCTCGGCCACCTGTCTCGCCGATTCGACACCGCCGCAGGCCGCGACGGCGGCATTCACCAGGGCGACGTTCGACAGCACGGCGGACAGCCCGGCCGTGGGCGAGGGGGCCGGGGCGACGGCCGCGGGCACGGGCGTCGGCGTGGCCACCGCCGACTTGGGTGTGGGCGCGGCGGCGACTTCACCCCCCGCTTTCTTCAACTCGCTGGTCCGAACCACGGACACGGCCGACGGACTCGCGGGCTTGGTGGGAGCGGTGGTCTTGCGAGCGGCGGCCGGGACCGGCACTGAGGCGGGGGCCGCGGCCTTCCTCTTGAGCTTCTTGCGAACGTCGTGGACGGTGTTGCGAATCACGTCGTCGGGCGCCTTCACCCCCTTCGCCTTCGCCTTGGCGATGACCTCGTCGGCGATCAGGAACAGGTCGGCAGACAGGATCTCACGGACGACGGACCAGACGGGAGGGACGGCCATGGGGGGAGGCTCCGGGGGCGACGGGGGGTGGGACTTCACGGCGGGAGAGCGGTGGTTTGCCCATTCTGCCTCTGCTGCCGGACCGGGACAACCCGCAGCAGCCGGAGAACCTCCGGGTTCCCGACGTGCCGGACAGGTGGTGCGGCGCCTGACGGTTGAGCAGGAGGGTTGCTCGGTTGAACCCTGACCGGGAGTGGCCGGCCAGGAGCATCAGGTGGTCGGGGATGATGCGGAGCAGGGTCTCGGACTTCCTGGCGGGTCGGGAGCGGGCACGGAGGATCGGGCCGAGCAGCTGCTTCTGCCGGGACAGGGCGCTCTCCACCTGCCACCACCGGTTGGGGGTGGCCTTCGGGAATGCCCGCTGCACGGACCGGCGTACGGCGAGCGGGGATACTTCCGCCCGGTGCGCGCGAGCGCCCCGCCTTCTTTTCGTCTCCGTCGGCTTGGGAGAGTCGTCCCGGTGGCGCTGCCAATACCGCGCTCGCCCACCCGAACCCCCGGCAACGGTCCTTGCCGGCCGGCCCGCCACCTGCAAAAACTCCCCGCTCGTTTTCATTTCCGGGGGCGACGATGCGCGGGACCAAGGCGGTGCAGTTCGGCGAACAGGTGGTCTACGCCTTCGTGACGACGGACGGGGGCAAGACCCGGTTGCGGGTGTCGCCCGACGAGTGCGAGAGGTTCGACCTGTTCGTGGGCAGCCAGGTGCGCATGGGCGTGGACGATGGCGCGTCGGTGGGCGCGCTGGTCGTCGGGGTGACCCGTGAGCCTCCGTTCGTGTGGGTGGAGGTGGAGTTCGCGCCGGCAGCGATTGGAAGGTGAGGGCGGCGGGGGAAGAACTGCCGTTGCTGAATCCGGGCAAGACGGCTGGCATGAAGCCGCGGGTGCGTCAACTGAGGAATCGTGGGTTTTCCGTCGTTCTCGGATCGCCGGCTGCCATGACGTTGTGAGGAGGTCAACACGGGTTTCGTGGTCTTTTGTCTTACTCACCGCGCCGGCTGCCGGTCAACTCACGTTTCGTAATTCTTTTGACGTCTTTACCTCGCCGGCTGTCATACAGCCAGCGGTTGGTCAACTCGGGTTTCCTGGGTTTTCCGTCGCGTCGGAGCGCCGGCTGCCATGACGTCGTCGGTCGGTCAACTCGGGTTTCGTGGTATTTTGTCTTTCTCACCGCGCCGGCTGCCATGAATCCGTCGGTCGGTCAACTCACGTTTCGTAATTCTTTTGACGTCTTCACCTCGCCGGCTGTCATACAGCCAGCGGTTGGTCAACTCGGGTTTCCTGGGTTTTCCGTCGCGCTTGGTTCGACGGCTGCCATAGTTCCAGAGGTCGGTCAACACCGGTTTCGGAGGATTTTCCGCTCTCATGCGTCCGGGTAGTTCCTTCGCTCATCACGGCTGGAACGGCCGGCTGTTGGCTGTCAGCCACGGACAATTTAACCTTGTGACAAAGTCGACGTGTCGGCCAGGCCCGAGAGTGGAGAGGCCGGTGACAGGGTCTGGCAAAACTTTCGGGCGGACTTAAGTCGTGGCGGGGAGGAGGGTTCGCCAGTAGGTCTGCCACAGGTCGCTCTCCCGCAGCGCTTCCAGTGCCATGATGGCCTCGGCGTTGTCCGCGTCCCATCGCTTGGCGGACCCCTTCACCCGCTGCGTGAGCGTCTTGCAGCACGACTCCGTCGGGCCACTGTCGATTTGCCACCCCGTCGCCAGGAACTCCGGGTAGCGGATCATCGCCCGCCGCTCGCTCACGTCGTTCAGCAACGCATCCGCCGCGGCCCGCTTCGCCCGCCGCAACCCGGCTCGCCACGTCACCAGCTTGTCCCACGCCGGATCGTACCCGTCGTGCTTGAACGCGTGCAGCACCTCCCCGGCCCACAGCATCCCCGCCAGGTCCGTTCCTCCGAACACCGCCCGCCGCGCCTTGTGCACTTGCTCCGACAGGTGGTCGAAGTCCAGCCCCAACGCATCCAGCGGCAGGGCCCGGCCCTGCACCTGATTGCGAATCCACGGGGCCCCGTCCACGTTCCCTACCTTCTCGGTCGCCGACCCCAGGTCGATCCGCGCCGCCAGCCGCCGCATCAGCCGACCCGCCTCCTCGCAGTTCCCCTTCGTTCCCAGGACCAACCGGTGACCCACCACCTCGTCGTCGGACGTCACCAGCTTGAACTCCTTGTACTTCTGGTCCGTTCCCGCCTTCACCCGCCCCAGCGGTCGATGCTTCGTCCCACACCGCCGACGTTTCGCCTTGGTTTTCTCGCGTCGCGTCCCCTTCTCGGCGGCGGTCACCATCGGGGCCATTACCCCGTCGCAGCCGAAGTACACCCGCGTCGGACTCCCCGCCATGTCCGCCTCGGCCGGGCAGTCCTTGGCCGTCCAGGTCACCGGCAGGGTGCCCGTCTGGAAGGTGTGGAGGACCTGCTTGCCCTCGTCCTCGATCACCTGCCGCAGCATCTCCCCGCTGGCCCGCACGTGCGTGGCGTGATACAGGTCTTCGGCCAGTCGGTCGAAGTTGGTGCCGCCGCCGTTGAGCCGGCAGGCCATCTCCCGCGCCCCCACCGAGATGGTCCGCCCGGCCCGGTCCAGGTAACCATCCATGACGGTGCAACTGCCGACCGCATCGCCGTGCCAGCGGCGGCGAGCGATGCGGATGCGACCGTTGAGGGTGAGAACGGTGTATTCCTGAGGGCCCTTATTCCGCAGCCGCTTGCCGGTCGCGGCGTCGTTTGGAGGGGGAAAAAGCGGCTTCCGCCGCGTCGGTTCGCATCTGGATTCCGGCCTCGAACGCCTCCTGCTTGAGAGTGGCGAACAGGTCGAACACCGGGCGTTCGCTGCCGGAGATGACGAACCCGTCGGGAGCGTTGTTGATGGTGTCGGCCACCTGTCCGAGGACGGTCTCCATCTTCTGGCGGAGGGCGGCGATGTCGGTGTCGCGGTCGAACTTGGGCATCGGTTCCATGGCGGCGGCAACTCCAGACGGGGCTCGGGGATACCTCCAGCCTGACTTATCCAATCCCATAGCGCCTGAAAGTTTTGCCAGACCCTCTCGCCGACCTCCACTCCTCGGGGCTGTCAGCATACGACCCCGCACCTATCGTGAATGGGATCTACTGTCATCAAGCGCGGGCAGTTACTCGGGCGGTCGGTCCGCACCGAGAAATACCGCTACACCGAGTGGGACGACGGCAAGAAGGGCGCGGAACTCTACGCCCACACCACCGACCCCGGCGAGTGGGTGAACCTTGCCGAGAAGAAGGAACTCGAAGCAATCCGCGGCGAACTGTCGGCGCTGATCAAGACCACCGAAACCGGAGCCAAGCGATGAGGGCGATCCTGACTCTGCTCGCCGGGTTATTCGCGACGGCGAGCACGGTCGCGGCCGAGCCGCCGAAGAAGCCGAACGTCGTCTTCATTCTCGCCGACGACCTCGGCGCGTTCGACCTCGGGTGCGACGGGCGGAAGGACCACCGCACCCCGAACCTCGACAAGCTCGCGGCCGCCGGCGCGCGGTTCACCTCCGCCTACGCCGCGGCGAGCGTGTGTTCGCCCACCCGCGCGGCTCTCATGACCGGCCAGTCGCCGGCGCGGGTCCACATCACCACGTTCCTCCCTGGCCGCGGGGACGCGCCGAGTCAGAAGCTCCTTCACCCGAAGATCGCCGCGAACCTCGCGGCCGATGCCCCCACGCTCCCCGCGCTCCTGAAGGGCGCGGGGTACGCCACCGCGTGCTTCGGGAAGTGGCACCTGGGCGGCAAGGGTCACCAGCCGACCGACCACGGCTTCGAGGTGTACCAGCCGGGCAAGGCGAACACGGAAGCAGGC
This sequence comes from Planctomycetia bacterium, assembly GCA_031441625.1. Classification (GTDB taxonomy): domain Bacteria; phylum Planctomycetota; class Planctomycetia; order Gemmatales; family Gemmataceae; genus JALHQU01. The sequence continues at coordinate 3,879 of JANNQE010001135.1, read as the reverse complement.
GCCGACGAGGGCGGCAAGGGCGAGTTCGGGCTGACCGCCGCCGCGGTCGCGTTCGCCGAGAAGAACAAGGACCGGCCGTTCTTCCTGTACCTCGCCCACAACGCCCCGCACATCCCCTACACCGCCCGCGCCGACCGCGTGAAGGCCAGCGCCTCCGCCTTCGAGCCGACCTACGCCGCGGTCGTCGAGTCGCTCGACGAGTCGGTGGGCGTGTTGCTCAAGAAGCTCGACGCCCTCGGCATCGCGGACAACACGCTCGTGATCTTCACCAGCGACAACGGCGGGCTGCACGTCCCCGAACTGAAGCACGAACGGGTCACGCACAACGGCCCGCTGCGTGCCGGTAAGGGCTTCCTCTACGAGGGCGGGCTGCGGGTTCCGCTCCTCGTCCGGTGGCCCGGCGCGGTGAAACCGGGCACGGTCGTTGATGTCCCGGTTCAGACGACCGACTGGCTCCCGACGCTGCTCGAAGCGGTCGGCGCGAAGCCGCCGGCGAAACTCGATGGGGCCAGTTTCGCCGGCGTGCTGAAGGGCACCGCGAAGCCGGCAGAGCGGGCGCTGTACTGGCACCAGCCGCATTACACGAACCAGGGCGGTCGGCCGGGCGGCGCGGTGCGCGAGGGCAACTGGAAGCTGATCGAGTGGTACGAGGACGACTCCGCCGAGCTGTTCGACCTCGCGGCCGACCCCGGCGAAGCGACCGACGTGTCCGCGAAGCACCCCGACCGTGCGAAGGCCCTCCGGGCGAAGCTCGCAGGCTGGCGGAAAGAAGTCGGGGCACAGGAGATGACCCCGAACCCGGCGTTCGACGCCGGGAAGCACATGGCGCTCTATCTCGCCCCGGACCCGTCGAAGTTCGCCCCGGCAACCGCTTCGCCCATGTCCTTCGGAGCCATGCAAGCCTGGCGAAAGCGGATGGATGCCGCCGTTTCCACCAAGAAGTGACCCCCCTCTCCCCGGAGCCGCCGTCTGAATCGCTGTATCGCAGTGCTCGCACTCGTGTTCGGATTCACGCCCCCCGCAGCCGCCGCGGACAAGTCCAACGTCATCAACTTCCTGGCCCACGACCTCGGGTACGGGGACCTCGGCTTCTCTGGGCACCCGCGGATCAAGACCCCGAACCTCGACGCCTTCGCCAAGGACGGCGTCCGCCTGACGCAGTGCTACGCGGCGAGTGCCGTGTGCTCGCCGTCGCGGTCCGCGCTCCTGCCCGGCCGCACCCCGCACCGCAACGGCGCCTACACCTGGATCGCCGAGGGGAGCGAGGTACACCTGCGCACCGGCGAAGTCACGCTCCCCAAGCTCCTGAAGGAGGCCGGGTACGCCACCTGCCACGTCGGGAAGTGGCACCTCAACAGCAAGTTCAACGACCCGGCCCAGCCTCAGCGGAACGACCACTGGATGGCGACCCAGAACAACGCCGGGCCGAGCCACAAGAACCCGACCAACTTCGGCCGCAACGGCAAGCCGGTCGGGAAGCTGGACGGGTTCTCGGCCCCGCTCGTCGCGGACGTGGCGATCGACTGGCTGAAGACCGGGCCACGCCTTCGGCAACCTCATGAAAGCGCTCGACGAGCAAAAATTGACCGACACGAAGTTCGTGTTCTTCACGTCGGACAACAGGCCGGAGAGCGACGGGCTGAAGAACCGCACCCGCGGCAGTACTGGTGGGCTCCGCGGGCGGAAGCGGGCGAGGTACGAGGGTGGTAACGCGCACGGTGGGTCACAACGAGTACAATGAACCCCTGTGTCGACGGGGATGGAGGCAGTGCAACAAGATGGGCAAGTCGCCTTCGACGGGTCACCGGGCGAGCCGGGGGGAGGACCGTGGGGTGAACCTGACCGCGATTCGTTGCGTGGAACTTTGTGCGAGTTCACCGGCGAGATCCCATCCCAGTCGCAGTCCTACATCTGGAGTTGCTGGAAACCCGACCTGGCCATCTCAGCTCTTTTCCCCGCTCAACACCACGACCAGTCGGCTGGACCGAATGGCGTCGTGCATCCAGATTTTCGACTCGTCAGTGGACAGGACCTACAGCCCACCTTGGAAGCTTTTCATCACACCCTGCCTGCAACTGAACGTGTCGGGGAAGTAGGTGCTGAGGAAGAACAGAAGGGAGGCGTCGGCCCGCCCGCGCCGCTCCGGGTCCTCGACGGGCGGGAGCGGGCCGATGTCGCGCAGCCGGTTCTGGTTGGCGCGATAGTTCGACTGCTGGTCAGCGTGCCGCTGGGCTTGTTCTTCGGCGGTGAATTGGCGATGTCGGGCCATCGCTGCGGTCGCTCGGGGGACGGCCCCGAGGGTAGCAGATCTGGCAAGGGGCGCAACGCCGTATTAGTCGAGGCGAATTAGGTGAGCCTAACTGACCCCCGCCGAGGGGTCGACCCCTCCGCACTGGCGGGCGTCAGAGTCTGTTAGTCTAAACTAATTAGGCTCGACTAATCCGGGCGGGTCACTTGCCGGCCGCCCGCTTCAGCTTCCGCTTGTCGCCCCGCAGGTAGCGGTACACGGTCACCCGGTTCAGGCCGGTGGCCTCGGCGATCTGCTCGTAGGTCTTGCCCTCGGCCTTGAGGGCCAGGCACCGCTCCCGCCGGCCGGCGGCGGCGACGGCCCGCGGGGCCGGCGGGTCGGCGGCGACCACGTCCCAATGCTCAAACCCCTGGCCGCGGTGCAGGTGGACCGCCTCCAGCAGGCGGCCGCCCTGGGCCTCGTAGTACACCACGTGGTCTTCGCCGGTCTTCAGGCGGACGCCGACCGTCACCCCCCACAGATCGGCCCCGCCGGTCGGCTTGCGGGTCACGTCGATGCGGTCCACCACCTGGCGGACGGCCAGCCGCACCTCCCGCCGGAGCGTTTCCAGTTCTTCACCCTGGGCGGTCGCCAGCGCCTCGACGAGACGCTTGGTGTGCAGGTGCCGCCCGGCGGCGGGGGCGACGGCCTCCAGCCGCTCGGCCACCTCGGCCCGCTCCTGCCGCCACCGGCTGAGGGTGGGCAGCAGGTCCGCCATGCCGGGGTCGGCGTCGATCTGGGCCCGCAGCTTGTCGATGCCGGCGGCCAGCTCGGCCTGCCGCCGCTCGAGGTTCGCCCGCCCGTCGCGCTCCGCCCCGTCGAACACCTCGACCGCCCGCACGAACCCGAGCACGGCCCGCTCGAGCGGGCCGTAGCGGACGCCCGGGGTCAACTTGTCGCGGCGCTGGAGGTAGCCGACGCCCCCCTTCTGCTTGTAGGCGGACAGCACCCCGCCCTCGAACACCAGTGACGTGAGCAGGTTGGTCACGCCGGCCGTCACCCGCCCCGGCAGGCACTTGCGGGCCCGCATGGCCCGCCGGCTGGCCTGCCACACGTCCTCCGAAACGACGGCCGGGTAGTACCCTTTCACCGGCTCGCCGACGGCCGTCCGCTTCCCGTCGCGCAGGGCGAACGGCTGGTACTCGCCGACCGCCACCCGGCCGGACAGCAGCCGCTGGATGGTGCCCTCGTACCAGGTGATGCCCTTGGCGACGAGCGGCGGGACGCCCTCGGCCCGCAGCTTCTTGGCAATGACCTGCTGGCCGAACCCCTTCGCCGACAGGTCGAAGATGCGACGGACGACGGCGGCCTTGGGCTCGTCGAGGGCGATCTTGCCGCCTTCCATCTTCAGCCACGCCGGCAGGCGGGTGGTGACCACCTGGCGGTCGGCCAGCTCCCGCCGCTTCTCCCAGTTGAACTTCGACCGCTCCGACTTGGCCAGGCTCTCGCTGTGCGCCCGCTGGAACTCGGCCATCAGCAGCCAGCCGGCGGTGTCGAAGTTGGCCAGGCTGTACTCCTGGGCCGGGAAGGCGGTGAGGATCCGGATGCCGTAGTCGGACAGCAGCTCCTTCACCAGCTCGAACCCGCCGAGC
>JANNQE010001134.1:0-2463 GCA_031441625.1 Planctomycetia bacterium | reverse complement strand
GCCGAATCTCTTCGGCTCGTTGTTTGTGGTAGGCGGCGATGCGGCGGACGGTGCCGTCGGCGTCGCTCGTCATGCGGTCGAGCCAGCCGCCGAACTCCAGCTTGCTCTCGTACCCCACGCGGGCGGCGCCGGCCCGCACCGCCGGGTCGGGGTCGCTGCTGAGGCGCTCCAGCCACGGGCCGGGGTCGCCGAACGACGTGCGGTTGCGTTGCAAATCCAGTAGCAGCGTCAGCCGCTCGCTCGCGGCCGGGTGGGTCAACTTCCGCCCGGCGTCGATGTGGTCGGCGTCCAGCCCGCGGGTGGAAAGCGCCGCCTCGCACACCAGCCGCACCTCGGCGTCCGGGTCGTTCAGCCAGCGGAACAGTTCTTCCGTTTCGATCGCCGGCGTGCCCGCCCCGGCCGGGCCGACCGCCGCCATCGCCGCCCGCCGCACCTCGGCCGCCGGGTCGTTCAGCAGTGGCACCACGTCCGCCTTCAGCCCCAGCCCGCCGGCGAACCGCACCGCCGCCGCCTTGTTCCCGCCGGTCAGCCCGGCCTTCACGATGCCCCGGCAATGCTCCTGCGCGTCCGGGTCACCACACCGCAGGAGGAGCGGCACCAGTTCCACCGCGGCATCGCGTCCGGCGTCGTTGAACGATCCACTCGCGGCCAGGAACGGGCGGCAGACGGCGGCGCACCGCGGGTCGTCGGCGGGGACGTCTCGCAGGTGATTGACCACCGCATCGGCGATGGCGTTGCACTCATCGGCGGAGCCGGTGCGGAACACGTCCACCAGCTTGGCGATGCCGGGTTCGCCGGACGCGAGGAGTTGTTCGACGACGGCCGCACGCTCTTCGGCGGTGGCGGCGGTTCGCAGCTTGCCGGCGGTGAGGTGGGCCTGAATGGCATTCCACTGCCACGCCGTCGCGCCGCCGGCCGCGACCAGCAACACCACCACGCCCACGCCCACCGGCTTCACCCAACGGCTGGCCATGACCCGCCTCCGTGCGGAAGAGCGGGGGATGATATGTCGAACAGGCAATCGGTGTCGAGGTCTCTTCGCCGCGACAGTGAGAGCGGTTGGCCTCGCCCGCTCCCACGGGTCGCGGAGAAGAGGATGGTTACACTCCCGTCACCTCTTCGAGTTTGCCGTTCCGCCACGCCTTCCGCACGCTGTAGCGGTAGAAGAGGTGCGACACCACCACCAGCACGGCCGTCGTGGCCGTGAGGGCGAGCAGCAGGTGCCCGCTCTCCCACCTGGCCAGCGGGCTGTCGGCGAGCGGAGACTCGGGCGGGGTCGGGCCGGAGATCGCCCGCCGCATCCCTTCCAGCCAGTACGTCGTCGGCAGGCTCAGGCTGATCGGCCGCAACCACTCGGGCAGTTGGTTCACCGGGAACACCACCCCGCTCAGGAAGTACACGAGCGAGCCGACCCCTTCGCTCAGGAACATGCCGCTGCGGCTCATGTTCAGCACCGCGCTCGCCAGGATCATCCCGCACGCCCACAGCATGACCGCCCCGACGCCCAGGAACGCCAGCAGCAATAGCGGGTCGAACTTCTCGAACGGCACAGCTTCACGCACCCGCGGGATGAGCAGCCCGGTGGCGATGATGACGGTGCCGCCGACCAGCCCCTCCACCGCCCGTGCCAGCCCGCGGCCGACGAAGTACGCCTGGAACGCGGCCGGGCTGATGTAGATGTATTTGAGCATGCGGTAGCTCTCGCGGTCGGAGATGACCACGTAGCTCATGCCGAACATGACCGTGCCGACCAGCCCGTAGCAGGCGTTCGAGATGTAGATGTACGGCAGGTACTCGGCCCGCAGGCGGGTGCCGCCGGGCATCTCACGGACGGCGAAGTCGGCGGCGTAGAAGACGAGGACGAGCAGCAGCGCGCCGCACACCGGCTTGACCACCATATAGAGCAGGAACAGCCGCACGTCGGCCCAGTTGGATTCGATCTGCCAGCCGAGCCAGGCCGACCAGCCGAGGGTGCGAAGAGGTTCGGGGGGCAACAATCGGTTCTCCAAGCGGTGCAAAGTCGTCTTCGCCGCGACCCACGGGAGTGGTGATCTCGCCCGCTCCCGTGGGTCGCGGCGAAGAAATCAAGCGGCGGTCGGTTCCAGCACTTGCAGGCTCACGCCCGTCACCAGTTCCTTCACCCGCACGCGGTACTCGGCCATGTGCGGGGCGGTCAGGTGCGCCTTCAGGTGGGCGAGCGATTCCCACTTTTCGACCACCACGACCACGTCCGGCCGCACGGCGGGTTGAACGCCCAGCCCGCTGGCAAGGTCCACCGCCGCACCGTACTCGATGCACCCGTCTTCGGCCCGCACTTGCGGCGTCACCCAGGCGAAGTGGGTGAGGAACTCGGGCCGCTTTTCGGGGGCGGTGTCGATGGTGGCGATGACGTGGATCATTGTGGTCTGCTCGCATCCGGGCGAGCGGCGGGCGTCAGCCCGCTGTTGGTGTGAGGAACAGCGG
>JANNQE010001133.1:0-13874 GCA_031441625.1 Planctomycetia bacterium | reverse complement strand
GAAGCCGGACTCACGCGGCAGGCGGTCTCGGAGGGTGCTGGTGAAGTACTTCAGCTTGGTCGTCGCCCGCAGGTAGGCGGCGGTCAGACCCCAGAAGTTCTGTTGGCCCCGCACGGTGAAGTGGTGTTCCACCTCTTGCTGGTACGGCTCCAGCGTGCTGACGAGCACGTCGGCCTGGGCGTCGGCTTCCTCGTTCAGCACACCCTCCCACGCCGTCCGCACCTTCGCCGCCTGCACGCTCAGGTCGGGCGGCTTGACCCCCTCGATGACCGACTCCGTGGACGTGACGAGTTGCCCCACCCCGCGGGCCTTCACCGCCTCGATCTCCAGCCGCGTGAGTCCGGCTTCGAGCCAGTCCACCAGATCGCGGAACTGCTCGCCGGGCGGAAGGTCGGGTGGAACGGCCTGCTCTGCTTTCTTCGCGTCCACCCACAGTTGGGCGGTGGTGCGGAACAACCGCGGCGACTCGAACCCTTCCGCCTTCAGGTCGCGCAACAGGTCGTCGTCGGGCCGGATGCCGCTCCCCGCATCGATGCACCGATCCCACTTGTTCAACACGAACGCGAACGCCCGCCGCTGCCGCTGCTCCTTGAACAGCTCCCAGCCGAGCTGGTCGTGGTACTTCTCCTGCGACCCGACGTACAGCACCACGTCGGCCACGGGCAGCAGCTCCTTCAGCTTGTCGCGGTTGGCCAGGTCGTTGCTGTCCACGTCCGGCGTGTCCACGATCACCTTGTGCATCAGCGGTTCGCGGTCGTGCTGCACGAACTTGCAAAGCCGCAACGCCGGGTCCAGGCGGTCGGGTTTGATCGACTGGTGAAAGTACACCACCGGATCGCGGGTGGTCGGGCGGGCGAAGCTGGCTTGGGCGACGCTGCTCCCGGCGAGGGCGTTCATGAGGGTCGATTTGCCGACGCCCGTGCCGCCCATGAGCATCACCACGAGCAGCGGGCGGTCCACGTCGAGCGCGTCGGCCTTGCGGTGCAGGTCGTCGGCGAGGCCCTCGATCTCGGCCCGCTGAATCAGGGTGATGGGGTACTTGCGGCGGACATCCAGCCAGCCGCGGAGTTGCTTCTCCAGCGCCCGTAGCAGGGGTGCGAGGGTGCGGAGGAACGGTTGCTGCGGGTCGATGCTCATGGGCGACCGGGGCGGGGGTGGTGCCGACTAGTGTAGGTCGCGGGCGTGTGCCGCGCCAGCGGGGGCGAGCCGTGCTCCGTGAGGAGCCGGGTTCGGGAGGGTGGCCGACTCTCGCCGAGAGTCGGAGTGGAGCCGACACCTGGGAATCGGGCGTGAAGCGAGTCAAGGCTTCCACCAACTGCACGCTCGTCACTCCGGCCGAACCCCCTCTCCGACTCTCGGCGAGAGTCGGCCACCCTCCCGAACCCAGAACCTCCCCTTGAATCCGCCCCTCCGTCAACCGAACATGACGCCTTCGGAGGAACTGCCCATGGCCGACGACGCCGTCATCAGCCCCGACACCCGCCGGGCCGACCGCCTGCCGCCGGGGCAGTCGCAGACGCACAAGTGGCCGGTGCTGCACGCCGGCACCGTCCCGCCGTTCGACCCGGCCGCCTGGACGTTCAGCGTCTTCCCCGTGCCGCTGATCGACAAAGTGGTGTCGTTCACCTGGGAACAGTTTCTAACGCTACCGCGGGTGAAGGTGTTCGCCGACATGCACTGCGTGACGCGGTGGAGCAAACTGGACAACCTGTGGGAGGGCATCCCGACGCAAGCGCTGCTCGACTTCGTCACCCCTTCGCCCGCCGCCAAGTTCGTCATGGTGCATTCCGAGTACGGGTTTAGCACGAACCTGCCGATCGACGACTTCTTCGCCGACGACGCACTGTTCGCCCTGAAGCACGACGGGCAAAACTTGACGCCGGACCACGGCCACCCGGTGCGGCTGGTGGTGCCGCGGTTGTATGCGTGGAAGAGTGCGAAGTGGGTGCGGGGGGTCGAGTTCATGACCGACGACCGCCCCGGCTACTGGGAAGACGCCCGCAACGGCAGCTACCACATGCGGGGCGACCCGTGGGTGGTGAGTGGCCAGCACCCGCAAGGCCAACGCCACGGCAAGGATTAGGGGTTGATCGACCGCGTCCGCATGGTTCTTTCCACCTCCCCCACCCTCCCGTGGAATCATTTCCCAATCGTAGAACATCCCATACCGGCCAAGCACTTACGGCGAATGCGGCGGTCTGCGGGCGAACCCCGGCCGCAAGGCCGGCGGGTGCGTGGCGGTGGCTCCTCGACCCGCTCCCACCTCCGAAATGCGAACAAAGGCTAAAAACTCGCGCACGCGGGCGACAGCATGTAGTGCACTTGTGATCACTTCTACGCGCTGGTAAAATCTGGTCAAATATTGATTGACAGGAGGTCTGAATGCCCATGAACAAGTTCGACACGGCGATTCACCGCACGCTCGTTGACTACCTGATCCACACGAAGCAAGTCGAGCTTGCCGCCGTCATGCTCGATGGCGAAGTCACCGCCGGTTACGAATGGGACGACTTCGGCAACGCCTGCTTCGAGAGGTACTATCTCGACATCCCGACGAAGGCTAACCCGCTCATCGACGGCAACAAGTCCGCTCAGGACGCGCTCGCGGCTGCAATTCGGAACGTGGCGGGCGGTCAGCAGCAGACGATGGAACGCCTGACAAACATTCCCGCCGCTGCATTCCCGGTCGTGTTCCGGGTGAAGATGCTCCCGGTTGAAGAGGGCTGGGAACATATGGCGCGGTCGCTGATCGCCAACCCGAAGGGCGCGAATCAGGCGATGGTGTCCGATCTCGCCAGCGATGGGCGACCACTCCACAGGTGGAACGAACTCCGGTATGCGTCCGCGTCCGAAATCCGCATCGCCCAGGAGTTGGAAAGGCGGAAGGTGTTGTTCTTCCCGCTGGCGGTCGCGGTGCGTGCCGAAACCGGGAAGAACTGGCAGGATCACCGCGAGGTCGATTTCCTGATCTGCGACAACGGGACGTGGGGCATCCTCGAAGTCGCCTATCACCCCGACCGCTACGAGAAGGACGCCGAGAAAGACTTGTGGTTCAAGAAGTCCGGCATCTTGTGCATCCAACACGTCACCGCCGAACGCTGCTACAACGAGTCAGCGAAGGTAGTCACGGAATTTCTAAGCGTGCTGGCACAGCACAAGAAATGAACCCGACGGCTTCTCCTGCCGTCCCTACTTCCATGAACAATCCGGCTGCCTCGAATCCCGGTTGCTACGCACGCCACCTGTGCGACTGTCGCGGACCAGTCAACCGGGAACACGTCGTTTCGGATTCCCTACTGGCGGAAGTCTGGCAAGGGGAGAAAGCTGGTCGCGTTCACGGGCTGACGTTCCTTAACGGGAAAACCCAGCATGACCCCGCCATCCTGGGCATCAAATCGCTGACCGCGAAGATCCTCTGCACCGGGCACAACAACGACCTCAGCCCGTTCGACTCGGAAGTCACCAAGCTGTTCCGCGCCAGGGAACGCCAGGTCATGGCTGAAGACAGCGGCAATCCGGTCGCGGAGAACAGTTACATGGACGGCAACCGGATCGAACGGTGGATGTTCAAGACGCTCTGCAACGGACTCTTCAGCGGCAACTTCCCGGTGCCCTTTGAGACAAGCTTCGTGGGGCAAATGCCGGATGACAGGACGCTGAAGATCATCTTCCGTGATGACCCGTTCCCAGCCGGCTGGGGCGTCTACGTCAATTGTGGCGGGCACCCGCTCAACGCCAACACCGTCTTCAGACTAGCCGTAGTGGGCGCACCCGAAGGTATCGTAGGGCTACGCATGTGGATGCTGGGATGCCAGTTCACGTTGGTGTTGACGGATGACCGGGAACAACTCTTCCCCGATCTGGCGAATGACACCTTCCGCCCCAAGAAGATCATCGCCACCAAGACCCGTAACGCCACGGTGTTTTCATGGCGGGGCGAATGCACCGACATGGTTCTGGAATTCGCCCTCACCGATCCACCGCCAGAACCCAACCAACCTGCTCAAGCTTCAACCTGACGAACTTTCACCACCTTCAGTGCATGTTCGCGGCTTCCGCTTCATAGTCACCAGTGCCGTGCCGGGTTGCTTCAGCCTCAGAATATCATGGAGGTCATATGGCGTAGCCCTTTGGTGGGGAGCGACCGCCACGCGCACGGCCAACGGCACGGCAGAGATTAGAGCGGTGAGGATGCCGGAACGACAACGGCCGGGGTGAACCCGGCCGCTGGAACACCTACCGCCGCCCGCCGGGGGGCGGGCCGGGCGGGTGGGATTGCCCCGGCCGCCCTTGCAGCACGTCCGCCGCCCGCCGCTGGAACTTGCTCAGTTGCTCCCGCAGCGTGGCGTCGCCCCGCTGCATCAACTCCAACTCGTGCTGAATTTCGGCGCTCAGCCGCTTCAACTCCACCTCCTGCCGGGCCATCATCGCCCGCTCCTTCGCCATGCCCACTTCCATCTGCCGCATCTGCTGCTCCAGGCTCTCCTCGTCCTCCCGCAGTTGCTTGCGGTCGTCGTCCAGATCCCGCTTCGCCTTGTTCAGCTTGGCCCCCTCTTTCTCCAGGTCGTCCTCCCACTCCTCCAGTTCGCTGCGGGTCTTGGGCACCGGCGGGGCGGCGGTGAGCGCGCCCGTCGCCAGTTGCTCCTCGATGCTCTGGAGTTGCGAAGTCACCTCGTTCACCTGCCGCTGCTTGGCCGACAGTTGCCCCTGAGCGTCGGCCTCGCGGGCCGCCGCCTTCTGCTCGTTGTCGCTCGCCTCTTGCAGCAGTTGCTTCATCTCGTCCAGCAGTTTCCGCAGCTCGCGGTTCTCCTGCTTCACCCGTTTGTAGTCGTCCACCGTCTTGCCGGCCGGCAGGTTCGGCGTCGGCTCCGGCGTGGGTGCGGCGGCACCGGGCAAAGTCCCCGGCATCGGGCCGATCATGCTGCCGCCCGCCACCGGCCCGGCGTCGTGGGGCATGAAGCGGGCACTCGACCGCAGGGTCACTTCGGGGATGTGGCCGGAGTCCGTCACCGTCGGGGCGACGGAGTTGACGGCCACCGGCCCGTTCATGCCGGGCATGAGCAGGCGGGAGCGGTTGGACATCGGCGGGAGGGGCATGTCGGCGGATTCGGGGCCGGACAGCGGCGGCGGGGTGGACGCCATCAGCCGCCGCCGCAGCTCCGCCGCGGAGATGGACTGCGTCGGGTCGGCGAGCGCGTCACGGTCGTTCATGGCCAGCTCGGCTCCGTCGCCCGGACGGGAAGGGCGTTCGGCCGCGGGGCGGGTTGCGGCCCGCCGAAAGTTAGAACCGCGGGGGGGCCAGTCAAGTTAAAATCCTCCCGTCCGGCCTTAGCGGTTGGTCGTGCAGCGCCGTGTGCGCCCGCGCACCCCGCCCGCCCGCCGCACATTCCCGCCAACGCCCCCCGGCGGCGGGTGTTCAGCCGGGTAGAGTGAATCTGAGGGTGTTAGGGCGGAAACGGGTGCTCACCCGCCAGCCGTCACAACCCCGACCGCCGACGCGGGTTCTCGCACGATCCGTCTCCCGACGCTCCGGCGAATCTGGTACACTCCGTATTAACCCGTCCTGATCCGTCGGCCGCCCGCCGACCGGACTCATTCCTGAGTGAGGAGCGCCCGGTATGACGGTCTTGAAACGTCTCCGGTGGGCCACCGCGGCAGTCGCCGCCGTCGTCGCCGTCGTCGCCGTCGGCTCGGCCGTGTTCGGCGACATCACCGCCAACAAGCCGGTGTCCCCCGCCAAGCCGCTCGGACTGCCCAAAGTGGTGGACGAGTCGGCCCGAACGGTGTTCACCGACAAGCCCGTCCTGGCTTACCAGCAGGGCGACGGCACCACCGCCTTCGCCTGGCAGTTGAAGCCCGACCTGCCGACCGTCGCCCGCCCGAAGGACGTGGCGGTCATGATCGACACCTCGGCCAGTCAGGCCGGCGACCCGCTGCAGCGGGCCGCGCAAATCGTCCACTCCCTCACCGCCCAACTGTCGCCGAATGACCGGCTGGACGTGTGGACGGTCAACCTGAACCACAAAGACCACACCCGCTCGCTCACCGGCGGGTTCAAGGCGGCCGACGACAAGGCCGTCAAGAAAGCCGCCGACTCGCTCGCCACCGAAGAGTACGCCTCCGGCGCGGTGGACATGAAAGCGGGCATCGAGGCGGTGCTCGGCGCGTTCGACCAGAAGGCCGGCCGCCAGCAGGTGATCCTGTACATCGGCGACGGCGAGTCCGCCGCCGGTGCCCCGCTGACCGAAAGCGTGCGGGTGGCCGTCGGCCGGCGGATGGCCGAAAAGAACGTGCAGTTCTTCTCCGTGCCCCTCGGCCTGACCGTCGCCGCCAACACCCTGCACGGGTTCGGGATGCTCACCGGCGGGACGGTGGTGCGGGTGAAGGAAGACATCGGCACCCCCGGCGGCCGGTCCGACTTCGTGAAACGGCTCACCGACGCCCTCGACGTGCCGGTGCTCAACCCCGAGAAGGTGACGCTGGCCCCGGCCGGCACCGACCTGCTGCCCGCCCAACTGCCCCCCCTGCGGGCCGACCGCGCCACCCTGGTGATGGGCAAGGTGAAGGCCGGCACCGCCAAGCTGAGCGTGACCGTCACCGGCCGCGTGGCCGGCCAGCCGCAGACCGTCACGCAGACTGACGCCCTGCCGGAATCGAGACCCGACCACTACTTCCTGGCCGCGATGCTGTCGCAGTGGCAGACGGGCGAGGCCAAGAACGCCCCCGTGGTGCTGCCGGCCGACCGCGCCCTGGCGATGGCCAGCGAGCAGTTCCGCCTGTACCGCGACGAGTTCGTCGAACTGGCCCTGCAAGCCATCACCGCCGACAAGCTGGACCACGCCCAGAAGTTGTTCCAGGCCGCGCTGAAGGTGGACCCGGAGTTCCCCGAGGCGAAAGCCGGCGACAAGGCCGTCGGCCGCATCCGCACCGGTGAGATCACCAAGAGGGACTTCAACAGCAAGATCAACCTGCAAGTGCCGGCCGACCCGAAGGCCGACCCGAAGCCGTCCGAAGCGGGTGACCCGGCCGCCAACGCCCAGGCCGCCCGCAACGCGGCCGACGCCGAAGCCCGCGCCATCGTTGACGAGACACTCCGCCGCGTCCGCGGGTTCCGCGAGACCGACCCGGACGGCGCATACGACGACCTGAAACGGCAGCGCGAGGCGGTCAAGTCGAACGACCGGCTGAGCGAGGGCGTCCGCAGCCGGCTGGTGGCCGACCTGGACGGCCTGATGCGGGACGTGTCCACGCGGGCCGTGGAGATCAAGCGGCGGAACGAGGCGGTGCGGGAGCGGGTCAGCCGCGCCCGCGCCCTGCTGAACGAGTACGACCTGCAAATGGCCGAAGAGGACCGCACCAAGGCCCGCATCGACCGCTTCCGCTTCCTCATGAACCAGGCCCGGTTCGAGCTGGCCTACCGCGAAGCGCAGGTGATGGAGCAGGAGCGGGTGAGCCGCGGGCTGGCCGTGCCGCCGGAGGTGTACACCACCTACCGCGTTGGCCAGTCGGCCACCCAACTCCGCGAGCAGAGGGAACTCAAGCGGCTCCGCGAGGACCGCTTCCTCATCACCATGCTGCAAGTGGAGAAGTCGTTCATCCCGTACCCGGACGAGCCGCCGGTCCACTTCCCGCCGGCGACGGTGTGGCGGGAACTGCGGGAGCGCCGCGCCCCCTACGAGTTCAGGAACGCGGCGTTCGGCACGAACACGCCCAAGAGCCTGCTCGAACTGCGGTCGATCGTCGAAGGCACCCACGACATCCCCGGCGTGCCCAAGCGGGTGGTCCTGGACAACCCGGTGAGCGGCCTCGACTTCCCGATGGTGTTCGACGAGCTGGAGCGGAAGTTCCAGCGGCGGATCAAGTTCCAGATCCGCGACGAGATGTTCCGCGCCCTGGCCGTGCCCGACCTTGAGGACATCCGCAAGTACAAGTTCAAGCGGGAACAGAACCTGAGCGGGCTGACCCTCGGCTCGTTCCTCGACATCCTGCTGAGTGAGGTGAAAGGCTCGTACATCGTCCGCCCCGAGTACATCGAGATCACCACCGCCGAACAGCGGCTGTACCAGAAGGTGACGCGGGCGTTCGAGATCGGCGACCTGGCCCTGGCCGTGCCGAACTCGATCAACCAGCAGGCCCTGCAACAGAACTTGGCCGTGTTCGGCCAGCAGTTGGCCAACATCGGCAACACCCTGGGGGCGGCGCAGCAGTTCGGGCAACTGGGGAACGGTGGCAACAACGGCGGCGGCCAGGGGGGGGGGTTAGGCTTCCCCGGTGGGGCCGGCGGTCAGAACCTGGGACAAGCCGGCGGCGGTCAGGCCATGGGCAACAACCTGGGGCAGCTCGGCTGCCAGTCGAACCTGGGCGTCGGCGGGGGCATCCTCGGCGTGAACGGCGGGCAACTCGGTCAGTTCGGTAACAATGGCGGCCAGTTCGGGATTCAGGGGAACAACCAGTCGCAGATCCTGATCCAGGTGATCTCGGAGATGGTGGCCCCCGGCGAGTGGGGCAGCATCAACGCCGGCACCGGGTGCCCTCAGAACGGTGACCCGGACGCCCCGCCGGAAGTGCCGATCGTGAAGTACCCGAACTCGCTCGGCTACTACCCGGTGTCGAACGCCCTGATCGTGCGGGCGACCAGCCGGTATCACCCGACGCAGACGTTCAAGTTCCAGCCGGGCGAAGGTGGTGCGATGGTGAACGCCGTCCCGCGCGGGCGAATCGCCGCCGCCGGCGACCCGAACGTGATGGAGAAGTTGGCCGGCATGAACATGCCCGCCCACGACGGCCGGGCCATCGTCAAGGCGACCGGCACCGACCCGAAGAGGGTGTGGAACGAGGTGCTCAAGCCGGGCGTGGTGACCGAACCCGGTCTGGTGATCACGGCGGTGGACTTCCGGTTCGAGTACAAGGAGTACCAGCAGGCGTCCGAGTGCCTGAAGGCCAACCTGCGGCGGGGCCACGCCACCGGCGCGTGGGCGTACGAGGCGCTGGCCATCGCCCTGGCCGCGAGCAAGGCGAACTCGGGCGAAGTGGAGCGGGCCGCCCTGTCCGCCATCGACCTCGACTCGAAAGACCCGAAGGCGTACCTGCGGGCGGCCAAGGCCGAGCACGACCTGGGCAAGAACGAGGTGGCGATCGACCTGTGCAAGCGGGCCGCCGCCCTGGAGCCGAACCTGCCGGCCATCTACGCCAACGCCCTGGTGTACGCCGACGCCCCGAACGCCGGCGACGTGAAGTCGGACGTGGTGAGCTGGGCGACCAAGAACCTGCTCCGCCGCGACTGGCCGAACGACGGGGTGGATCACGTGAAGATGGCCAAGGATTCGGTGGACCGCATCGCCAAGAAGCTGATGACCGCCGACCGCAAGGCGGACGCCGAGGCGGTGCTGGCGACCGTGGCCGAGGAGAAGAACCGCGACCTGACCATCGAGCTGCGGTGGCAGGGCCAGGCCGACCTGGACCTGGCGGTGAACGAGCCGAGCGGGAGCGACTGCACGGCGATGCAGAAGCGGACCTCCGGTGGCGGGGTGCTGCGGTCGGACATCCTGGAGCAACAAGACGAGAACCGCTCGGAGGTGTACACCGCCGCCGCCGCGTTCAACGGCAAGTACAAGGTGAACGTGACCGCCGCCCTGGGGCGGGCCATCGGCAACAAGGCCACGCTCAAGGTGACCAAGTACGCCGGCACCGACAAGGAAGAGGTGGAAGTGTACACGGTCAATCTGGCAAAGCCGTCGGCGGTCGAGATCGCCCTCGACGGCGGCAGCCGGACGGACCTGGCGACGGTGCAAGCGGACGACGTGAGCGGCGTCCGCCAGATCAGCACCCAGCAGGCCCAGGTGGGCGGGGCGACTGGCCTGTCGGCCGGCTTCGGGGCGGCCGACCCGGCCACGCTGAACGCGACCAACATGCCGGCGTCGGCCAAGAACTCGGCCCCGCTGGTGGGGGTGCAGAGTGAGCAGCGGCTGCCGGGCATCACCCCCACCCTGCCGAGCGTGCGGTTGGTCAGCCGGGTGAAGGCCGGCAGTGACGTGGCCGAGTACTTCGCCCAGCCGGTGTTCACCGGGAAGGCGATGGACATCCCGCTGCCGAAGGTGCCCCTGCTGCCCGGTGCCGGCGACTGACGTGAGTGAAACGCGAACACCCCGTCGGGGAGGGCCGAAAGCCTTCCCCGACGGGGTGTTTTTTTGGTAGGTGCCGCTGGCCGAGCGGCACGCCAGAACGGAGGCCCGACCGACTCGACTCACGCCGCGGCGGGCGGGGGCGTGCGGACCATGTGCAGCGCCTCGTCGGCCCGCGCCCGCACCTCGTCGTCGTCGTCCGTCAGCACCACCCGCAGGGTGTTCACCACCCGCTCGTCGTCCGGGGCGATCAGCCCGAGGAGCGTGGCGCACCGCCCCCGCAACTGCGGGTCGGCCGAGTTCACACCGTCGAGCAGGTGCGGCAGCCCGGCCCGCCCGATCCGCTTGAACGCCACGCTCGCCACCGCCCGCGAGCGGTACTCCGGGTCGGCCAGCAGCGGCAGCAGGTGCGGGGCGGCCGGGTGCCCGGCCCCGCCCAGCCGGCCGATCGCGCCGGCACAATCCCGCCGCACGCTCGGGTCGGTGTCGTTCAGCCCGCGGATCAGTTGCGGCAGCGCGACCACCGCCGCCGCCCCCTGGTCGCCGAGCGCCCGCGCCGCCCGCCGACGCACCCGCGCGCTGTCGTCGCCCATCGCCCGCGCCAGCGGCGGCACCCGCTTGAGCGGCGGCACGCTCAGGTCGGCCAGGGCGACGACGGCCAGTTCGCGGATCTGACTGTTGTCGTGGTCGAGCGCGTCGTTGAGCACGTTCAGGGCCAGGTTCGTCTGCGCCTCGTTCAGGCCGTGCATGATGACGGCGAACACGAGGCGGTTCATGAGCTGGGGGGAGAGCTGTTCCATGAGCGGGCGGGCCGGTGGGCGAGGTCGGGTGGTATCGAATGTATCTAGAATGCCGGTTGCAACGTGGTAGGCAAATCCCGTCCGGATTCCCGGCACCCGCCGGCCGATTGCGTACGGCGGTGTCAGGATTCGGCTTCCCGGCAAAGGGCTGTTTCACCGGCCGCTCCGTGCTAAGCTTTGGGAACGCTCTTCCACCCCGGCCGCAACTCCTCCCGCCGCCGTTCATCCCCTGGGCGAGGATTCATCCGTGTCCGACCTGGTCGCCTGCCCGACCTGCCGAACGACCCTCCGCCTGCCGCCGACCGCCGCCACCGTCCGCTGTCCGAAGTGCAAGTCGCTGCTTGAGGTGGGCGGCCCCGAGACCGCCGCCCCTCCGCCGCCGGCCAAGCCGCTGCCGTTCGCCCCGCCGACGGCCAAAGCGAAGGCGAAGGCGAAGCCGGCGGCCAAAGCGAAGGCGAAGCCGACGGGCCGGGGGGCGCACCGCCCGGAACTGGTGGACGAGGAGTTGGAGGCCGAGCAGCAGAAGGCGAAGGAGGCGAAGGCCGCGGGCGAGAGGAAGCGGGAGGTTCAGAATGAACTCGACCGCATGGACCGGGACGAGGACGACGACCTCGACCACTACGACGAGGTGAAGGAGAAGTGCCGGTGGGGGCGGCAGGCGATGCAGACGCTGCGGTGGTCGATGCTCGGGTACATCTTCAGCCTGGTCATCGGGTATCTGGTGTTCATGCCGCTCGTCGGGCTGGCGTGGGTGTTCCAGGAGAAGAACATCTTCGGCGCGGTCGGCCCGGCCATGACCGCCTTCGCGCTGGGCGTCAACCTCCTCTGCCTGCTCGGCACCGGGGTCGGGTTCGGGCTGGCCCTCAAGGGGCCGCGGGAGGCCCTGCACATCGGCATCATGGGGCTGGTGGCGGTGGCCGCGCAGCTCATCTGCCTGGGCGGGACGGTGGGCAACGCCTTCACCGCGCCGGGCGTGTTCCTCGACACCCCGTCCGCCAACGAGGGCTACCCGGGCATGCAGATCGCCTACGAGATGCTCGGCACGGCCACTAACCTGCAAGTGCTCACCGACGCGCCCACCCGCTTCATCATGGGCCAAATTTACGGCAGCTACGGCGTGCCGTGGGTGAACGTGGCGGTCGGCCTGTTCGAGTTCGTCCGCCTGCTGCTGGTGTGCCAGATCACCCAGCGGTACGCCGAACTGGGCAAGTCCGACCGGGTGGCCGACGAAAGCCCGAAGACAGTCAACCGCGTCTTCTTCGCCCTGCTCGTGTTCGCCCTGTTCCGCGGGGCCACGTGTGTGGGGTTCGACTGGATCCAGGCGGACGCCGGCTGGTACATCGGGCAGATCATCCACCTGCTCAACTTCGAGGTGTGCTTCCTGATTATCGCCGTGCGGCTGCTCACCCAGTTCCGGGCGATGGACGAGACCTCCGACGTGCTCATCGCGGATCGCGTGGCCAGCAAGTTCGACACGTTCAACGAGGTGTGACGCGGGCGGCGGGGTGCGGGTTGACCATCCGCCCCGAACCCGGTCTGCGGTCCCGGCGTCCGTCACGGCAACCATCCGGGGGTTTGCCGCCGTGTTCCGTTACCCGAAGATGCCCGGCCCGAGCGGGGCGAAGCTCGACCGGTGCGTGGCGTTCGAGAAGCTCGACGGCACCAACCTGTTCTGGGAGTGGCACCGCGAGTTCGGTTTCACCGACTTCGGCACACGCGGCACCAGCTACCAACTCGCCGCCGGCGGGGTGACGGCGTTCCGTGCCAATCACCCCGGCCTGGAGGCGGCACCCGATCTGTTCGCCCCGCTCGGCGAACGACTCCACCCCATCCTGTCCGCACTGCCCGACTTCAGTCACGCGGTCGCCTTCACCGAGTTCCTCGGCCCGTACTCGTTCGCCGGGATGCACAAGCCCGACGACCCGAAGCGGCTGGTGCTCTTCGATGTGTTCGCCCACGGGTTCGGTTTCATCGGCCCGTGGCGGTTCCTCGAACTGTTCGCGGGTCTGCCCCTTCCGCACGTCGTGTATCAGGGGCGGTTCACGGGCAAACTGACCGAGGACGTGCGGGCGGGCAAGTACCCGCTGGCCGAAGGGGTGGTCGTGAAGGGCGGCACGGGTGGGGCCGACGTGTGGATGGCGAAGGTGAAGACGAACGCCTACCTGGAGCGACTCCGGCAGGCGTTCGGCGAGAAGTGGGAGGACTACTGGGAGTAGAGCGGGCTGCGGTGTTGAGTTCAGGATCATTGTGGGGGGCGTGTTCACCCAGGGATCGCCGTTCACGTGGTCGCGTCGGCGGACCACACCATCGGCACGAAGTCTTGCATGGCGTGCGCGACCGCCACCGGCCACAAGCGTTTCCCCAGTCGGAACGCGACCCCCAATCCCAGTCCGACCACCCAGCACAGCACCGCCCCGGTGACGCCGTAGTACGCGTGGTACAGGGCGAACAGAACGGACGTGAGCATGATCGCGCTCGGTGCGGATCGCATCAGCCGCTCCAGGCGGGTTTGCAGCACCGCCCGCATGACCACCTCCTCGCCGAACCCGTTCAGGCACGCCGCCACTGCCACCAGGGTGTAATCCAGCGGCGTCCGCGGCGGGAGGAAAAATTGCTCGGCGGGACGGGCGGGCAACCCGAACGGCTCACTCGGAAGGATCGCACCGCCGACCATCAACAAGACGAACAGGCCGAGCCAGAGGAGCAGGCCGAAGAACAGGTCGGACACCCGAGGTCGGGTGAGGCCGAAGGCGGCGGGCGGTTCACCGCTGCGGAAGATGAGGAACAGGCCGAGCGCGGAGTACCCGACCGCCCGGACCGCCAACCCGAGTTCGCTGAACAGCACCGGCACCTGGGATGCGGTGTGAAACCAACCTTCGATCCTTTGATTAGCTTAAGCTCATCTTTTAATGATGATTGCTTTGATTTGCTGATGCCTACAAAATAATAATCG
>JANNQE010001132.1:0-2207 GCA_031441625.1 Planctomycetia bacterium | reverse complement strand
GGGCCGACCAGCCGGCGTCTCGACACGGGTGCGTGCAACGGGTGCGGGCAGCGGGGGTGTGGCGGGCGGTGCGGCGGGCTGAACCTGGGCGGCCTGCTCGCCCACAAGAAGGAGACCGCCGCCTACGCGCTATCCACCTTCCGCAACGTGTTCCAGCGCTGCAACCCGTGCGGCAAAGGGTGCGGCTTCTGACTCGCTCGATGCGGGCGGGTGTGCCGACCGGATCGGTTCCACCGCGCCCTGCCCGTTCTCACACTGAACAATCTCCCCGCCCGCCCGCCCGTTCGACGAACCGTCGGGCATGTTACCCCTGCCACGGTGGGCACCCCACCTTCGGGATCGCCACCGACTTTCACGGACTCGAAAGGACTGTGCTCATGAAGAAGCTTCTCGTCGCCCTGGCCGCCGCCTTCGGCCTTCTGCTCAGCGGTGGCACCGCCTCCGCCGGCGGTCTCGCCAACCCGGTGAACGTGCCGTCCCACCAAAGCAAGCCGCTCCAGCGGTTCTTCCTGAAACAGCCGCTGCCGGCGTTCCAGGCCGCCCCGTGGTACTTGTACTTCCCGTACAACGACCACTTCCAGATGGCCGCCCCGCCGCCGGGTGCCGACTTCGGCCCGGCCGGCCCCGGTGCCTACCCGTCGGGCGGGTACGGCAACCCGTACTTCCCGAGCCAGTACGGCCCGCGCGTCCGCTGAGTGTCGTTAGGACCGGGAACGGAGTGACCGGGTGGGGATCACAACCCACCCGGTCACTCCGTTCCCGGTCCCATTTCCCCCGCGTGCGTCAGATCGTTCGCACTCGCGGTGTATACTGTGCGAACAGGTCGGGCGGTCGTGGCCGCCGGCCATCAGAGCGGGGGGCGAGCAGACATGGCTGAGATCTTCGGGCGACTGATGCCGGTCGGCGGGGGAGACCCCATCCCGATGGCGCAAGAGGTGATGTCCGTCGGCCGGCGGGAGTCGTGTGACATCTGCCTGGCGTTCAACAACGTGTCCGGCCTGCACTGCGAGTTCAGCTTCCGCAGCGGGCTGTGGACAGTGCGGGACATGGGCAGCAGCAACGGCACGAAGGTGAACGGGGTGCGGATGCTCTCCCGCACGCTCAAGCCGGGCGACGAGGTGGGCATCGCCGGGCACAAATTCGTGATCGAGTATGACGTGCCCGAGGGGGTGGACCTGGACGCGGCCGACGAGAAGGCGGAAAACGTGTTCGGCCAGTCGCTGCTCGAGCGAGCCGGCCTAGAAAAGAAGCCGAAGAAGTGACGATGTCACTGGAACCGGGAACGCAGTGACCGGGTGTGTTTGTACCCACCCGGTCACTGCGTTCCCGGTTCCAGGGTTCGCGGCTGAGGTCCTTTCATGCCCGGCACGTTAACTGGCAAAGTGGCCCTCGTCACCGGCGCGTCGTCGGGCATCGGCCGGGCGACCGCCCTGGCGCTGGCCGAGGCCGGCGCGGACGTGGCGCTGAATTACTACTCGGCCCCCGACGCCGCCGAGTCCGCCGCCGAAGTCATCCGCACCAAGTTCGGCCGGCGGGCACTCCTGTTCCCCCTCGACATCTCCGACCAGCCGGCCGTCGAGCGGATGGCCGACGACATCGCCTCCCAGCTCGGCGGCATTCACCTGTTCGTGTCGAGTGCCGCGTACAGCGACCGCGAGCCGTTCCTGACGGCCGACATGACCGGCTTCCGCCGCACCATCGACGTGAGCCTGTGGGGGGCGTTCTACGGCCTGCGGGCGTGCGGGCGGCACATGGTGGCCCAGAAGCAGGGCGGGGCGGCGGTGATCGTGAGCAGCCCGCACGCGCAGATCGCCTTCCCGAACTGCATGGCGTACAACATCGCCAAGGCCGGCCTCGACATGATGATGAAGACGGCGGCCACCGAACTGCTGCCGCACGGCATCCGCGTCAACGCCCTCTACCCCGGCTGGACCGACACCCCCGGCGAGCGGAAGTTCCTGGACGACGCCAGCATCCGCGAGGCGGCGAAGGGCCTGCCGATGGGCCGCATGGCCACCGCCGAGGAGATCGCCGGCGGGGTGCGGTTCCTGTGCGAGCCGACCAGTGCGTACATGACCGGCAGCGTGCTGCACCTGGACGGCGGGCTGTTCCTGCCGTGGTGGTCGAAGCGCGGCAGCGAGGGGCTGTGAGCGAGGCACGGAGTGTCGCCCGCCACCGGCTCGGCGACCCGGTGGGCACCCACGGGG
>JANNQE010001131.1:0-6022 GCA_031441625.1 Planctomycetia bacterium | reverse complement strand
GGGGGCTGACGCCCCCCGCTCGCCGATCTTCCTTCTGTTCCTTTTTCTTCTCCTCCTCCACCGTCGGGCCGAAGCCGGGCTTTTCTTTCAGGTCCGGTACGGGGGCCTTCGCCTTGCCGGCCACCACGTCGGCGACCAGTGCCCGCAGCTCCTCGGTGGTGCCCTTGAAGGTGCCCCGCAGCGCCGGTTCGCAGTTCAGCAGCGCCCACCGCACCTTCTGCTTGTCGTCCTTGTCGGCGGTGCCGGAGAGTTGAAACCACGTCCCTTCCACGTACCCCCACGCGGAGTAGCTGTCGGCATCCTTCTTCACGAACAGCACCAGCTTGCGGCCCTTCGCCAGCCGGTCGAGGATCAGCTTCGTGTGGTCGGCCTTCTTCGCCGCGGCGGTGATGCCGTCCTTCAGGTTCACCGGCAGGCGGGCGAACTCGGCCTTGCCCTTCAGGTCGTCTTTGGGCACGAACACGGCGGTGGCGTTGTCGGCGTCCACCGCGTCCACCTCGGCGAGGAAGATGCTGGGCAGCTTGTCGATGATGTCTTGCAGCTTGATCGGGTTGTTCAGGATGGCCGGCGCGGGGGCGGCGGCGGCGAGCAACACGAGCAGGACAGCGGGCAAACGGCGAGACATGCAGACACCTCGGCGGAGGGCAGACAGACTACAGACGGGCGAGACAGGCCGGCGGTTCCAGCGGGAAACATTTGGCCCGCTGATGACGCAGACAGGACGCAGATGAAGGCAGGATCAAAACACAATTCGTCTTGTTCTGATCCTGCCTTCATCTGCGCTGAAATCATGACTTCATCTGCGGGCCGTCTTGGTCACTTCTCGACGCCCAGAGCCTTCAACGCGAACTTCGCCTGCAACTTCGGGTAGTGCGGTGGCGCGATGCCGTGCCGCGAGCCGGGGTACACCATCACCTCGAAATCCTTGCCGGCCGCTTGCAGGGCGGCGATCAGTTGCAGGCTGTTCTGCGGGTGGACGTTGTCGTCGATCAGCCCGTGGCAGATGAGCAGCTTGCCGTGCAGGTTCTTGGCCGCCTTCACCACGCTGGTTTTCTCGTAGCCGTCCTTGTTCTCCGTCGGCAGGCCCATGTACCGCTCGGTGTAGATGCTGTCGTAGTAGTGCCAGTCCGTCACGGGCGCGCCGGCGATGCCGGCCGAGAACTTCTTGCTGTGCGTGAGCGCGTAGCCCGCCATGAACCCGCCGTAGCTGTGCCCGCTGATGCCCACGCGACTCGTGTCCGCCCACTCGTTCTTGTCGATCCAGTCCACCGCCTCTTCCAGGTCTTTCAGCTCCTGCACGCCCATCTGCTTGTAGCACGTCCACGCCGATTCCGCCCCCTTCCCGCTGGCCGAGCGCGGGTCCACTCGCAGCACCACCACGCCGGCCGTCGCCAGCACGTTCTCGAACACCCGCCCGGTGCCGAACCCGTCGCGCACCGTCGGCGCGTGCGGGCCGGCGTAGGTGAGAATCCAAATCGGGTAGCGGTTGAGCGGGTGGAAATCGGGCGGGTAGGTGATGGCCGCCTCCAACTCGAACCCGTCGGCCAGCTTGATCTGCTTCCGCTCGTACTTGCCGAAGGTGTACTTTTCGCGCTCGTGGGCCGGGTTCGAGTCGAGCACCCGCACCAGCTTCGCCCGCAGTTCCCGCAGGGTGGTGCGGGTGGGCGTGGCGTCGTCGCTCTCGCGGTCCACGTACAGGGTGCCGGCGGGGGCCAGTTCGATGCGGTGCGTGGTCGCCTTCGGCGACAGCACTTCCACCTCGTGCCCGTTCAGGTTGGCGAGCAGCAGGTGGTTGCCGGCGTGGCTCACCTTCGTGCCGGTCACGTACACGTCCCCGCTGCCCTCGTCGATCCGCTCGATCCCCTTCACCTCCCACTTGCCGTCGGTGATCTGCACGCCGGTGGTGCCGTCGGCCGAGTAGTGGTACAGGTGCTTCCACCCGGTCCGCTCGCTTAGAATCAGGAACGACCCGTCCTTCAGGAACTTCGGCTCGCCCAGGTCTTCGACCCACGCCTTCGTCGTCTCGCGGAACAGCTTGGTGGGCTTGGCGGCGGGGGTGGCCCACGTCACGAAGTCGAGCCACGTCTGCGTGCGGTTCTGCACGTAGGCGAACACCTTGTTGCCCGGAATCCACCCCACACGGGCGATCACCATGTCGTCCGGCTTGTACTCGCCCAGGTCCAGGAACTGCGGCTCCGACTTCTCCCCGCCCGCCGACACCACGCCGACTTTCACCGTCGGGTTCGGCTGCCCCGACTTGGGGTAGTTGACGCTCTCCGGCTTGCCGTCGGCGGTGGTGAGGGTGAACTTCGGCACCTTGGTATCGTCGAACCGCATGAACGCAATCGCCTTGCCGTCCGGACTCCACCAGAACGCCTGCCCGTTGCGGTTGAAGATCTCCTCCTCGTACACCCAGTCGGCCCGCCCGTTGAGGATCTCGTTCTTCCCGCCGTCGGTGGTCAGTTGGCTCACCTTCCCACTCGCCACGTCCGCCGCGAACAGGTTGCCCCCTTGCGTCCACGCCAGCTTCGTGCCGTCGGGCGAGAAGGTCGGCCGCTCGGCCCCTTTGCCGATGGCGATCTTCTTCGCCGGCGAGCCGTCGCGGAACGCCACGTACACCACCTCGCCGGTGTTCAGCAGCACCGCCGACCGCGACGGGTTGAACGTGTAGTTCGGCGAGTTCAGCCCCTGCGTCACTTCACGCGGCAGTTGCTTCTCGGTGGCGTCCAGCGACTTCCGCAACTTGGCCACGTCCACGAACAGTTCGGCGTCGCCGGTGCGGGCGTTGATCTTCCACAGCTTGCGTTCCTTCACCTGCAGCCAGTGTGTGCCGTCGTCCAGCCAGGTGATCGCGCCCATCGGCGCGCCGCCCAGGTTCGCCCCGCGACCGCCGCCGAGCATGTCCAGGGTGAACGGCTTCTTCGCTGTCGTGGTTTCCGGTAGGGGCCGTGGCTCGCCCGTGAACACCGGCTTGTCGTCCGTCACCCGCCGCACCGGGAACGCCTTGCCCGCCTGGATGCCGGCGTCGAAGAAGTTCCACGTGGTCAGCCCGTCTTCGGCCATCGGTTCGAGCAGGTAGGCGACGAGTTGCCCGAGGTCTTGTTTCGTACTCACGAGGAACATGCCCGGCTCGGCGCGAACGGTGCCCTTCGCCGCGGTCGCTTCCACCGTGCGGGTCTTGTGCTTCTGAAACTCCGTCGCGGCCAGCTTGGTGTCCGTCACGGTGTACGTCTCCGCCTTCAGGTCGATCTGCTCCCGCACCTCTTCGACTTTCACCCCGTGCCGCCGCAGAATGTTCGCCACCTCCGCGTACTCGGCCGGGATCAGGTACGCCGCGGGCACGTCCACTTCGAGCGTGGCTTCCAGCTTGTCGATGACGCGGCAGGTGTAATCCTTCGGCTTGTCGGTGCGAACGGTCTTCCCGTCCTTCTGCTCCTCGACGTACCCGAACACGGTCAACGGCTTCTCGCGGGCGACGGTCTTTGTTCGCAGCGCCACTTTACTCCGCGGCTTCTTCGCTTCGGCGACCAGTGCCTTCACCGCGTCGGCGTTCTCGGCCACGTAGTCGCAGTTGGCCTTCACGAATGCGTAGCTCGCCCTCACGCGGTCCTCGAACGTCGAGTACGTGTAGCTCTCGCTCAAGATGCCCAGGCTGCCGCGGAGGCTGTAGAGCTGCGTGCCGTACCGCGGGCCGGTGCCGTAGGTGAGCCACTGCTCGTGCGTCTTGTCGAAGTCGCCGTAGGTGAACGTGTCGAACCCGGTCGCCGCCTTCACCTTCGCGTCGGTCGCCGGGAACAGCTTGGTCTGGGCGAAGGCGATCAGCTTCGGGTCGCACGCCGGCATCCGCGGGCCGTCGTAGGTGATCTGGTAGCGGTGGTAGCTGCCGTTGGTGGTGTGGCAGTCGATCACCATCACCGGCTTCCACGTGTTCAGCAGGCCCACCACCGCCCGCACCTCCGGCGTTTCCAGCTTGACGAAGTCGCGGTTCAGGTCGAATCCGCCGGCGTTCGCCCGCGTGCCCACCAGCGTCGGCCCGTTCTGCGTCTTCCGCCACTCGCCGAACTTGTCGTTCCCGTCCGGGTTGAAGTTAGGGGCGATGACCAACACCAGCTTCTTGAGGACGGCCGACTCCTTCTCGCCGACCAGATCGCGGGCGAGTGCCAGCACCGCCTCTTTGCCGTCCACCTCACCGGCGTGGATGTTTGCCGTCACGATCACCACCGGCTTGCCCGACTTCTCGGCCTCTTCGGGCGTGTTCACCGGCGGGTCGGACAGCACCAGCAGCGGCATCGGCCGCCCTTCGCCACTGGTGCCGAACGTGCTCTGCTTCACCTTCGGGTTCTGCTTGGCGAGCAGTTCGCAGAACGTGACTACTTCCGCCGACGTGGTCGTCTTGGCGAACTTGGAGGCTTCGGCGGTGGTCTGAAGTGGCGGCACCGCGACTTGCGAGAAGGCGAGCGGGGCGAGTAACAGGAGGGCGACCGCGGGCAGCGTGCGGGGCATGAAACGACTCCGGCGTGGCGTTCCGGTTGGTATACGGAACGGGTGGCCCGGGAAGGCGGGTCCGTCCGGACCGCACGCCACACCGGAGTTGGGCGGCGTGGCGTGTCCGCCTGCGGTCCGACATTTCCGCCGCCGCCGCAACCGCTCTCGCATAAATTCAGACTGGGCGTGCGAAGTTCGGCCGCCGGTTGCCCCCCTCCCGAATGCGACCTACGGTTCGGCATCGCCGCAAGAGCCAACCCGCATGTTCGCCTACCCGTGTCCGTCCTGTCGTCAACGGCTGCTCGCCCCGCCCAGCCGCGTGGGCCAGCGGAGCATTTGCCCGAAGTGCCTGCACCCGCTCACCGTGCCCGCCCCCGAACAAGTGGCCGCCGTCGGGCCGTTCGCCCCGACCGCCCCGGCCCCCAGCCCCGACGAGCCGTACCACCCAGCCGGCCTCGGACTGCCAGTTCAGTTGGAGCTGGACACGCCGATTCCCATGAACACCACGCCGGCCCGCACCGGCGAGTTCGGCGAACTGGACCGCAACGCCCCCGTCACCGAGCCGTTCCTCGACCTGGCCCCGATGGCGGACGCGACGCCGACCGAGGTCGAGCCGGTCGCCCTGGTGGTGCCGCCGGCCGCACCGAAGCCGAAGCCGAAGCCGCCCGCCTGGCCCGCCCGCCGCACGACCGATCACGACGGCCGCGTGGCGTTCGACCCGTCGGCCCTGTTCGCCGGCGATGCCGTCGCCCAACTGAGCGCCGCCATCTCGATGCGGATGGCCCCGCCACCCCTGCCCACCACCGACCGCACCTACGCCCTCATCGGGTGGGTGGCCGGCACGCTCGTCGGCCTGGGCGTGTGGGTGCTGGGCGTGTGGCAGTCGGCCAGTTGGCTGCCGTATGTGGCGCTCGTCGGCGGGTCGATGGTCGCGCTCGGCCTGCTCTGGAGGGCGTACCTGAGCGGCCGAGGCGGGGCGTGGGGGAGCGGACTCTTGACACTGCTGCCGCCGGTCTGCCTGGTGCAACTGGTGCGGCCGGTGGCGGGCGTCGGGCTGCGGCCGTTGTGGTTCGTGCTGTCGGGTGTCGCGCTGCTCGGGCTGTTCGCGGCGGGCGGGCCGGTCAAGAAGTGGGTCGATGCGAAGTTCGAGCCGGCGGGCGTCGCCCCGCCGACCGTCGCCGCGGTGGTGGATGTGGATGTGACCGCCGGGCGGTTGGAGAACAAGGCCGAGCGCGAGGAGGCGAAGGCGGTGCTGGTGAAGGCCGGGGCGGTGGCGGAACCGGCGGTGCGGAAGCTGCTGACGGCGAAGGCCGACAGCACGGTGATGGCCGCGTGCGACGTGCTGGAACAGATCGGCACGGCCGACACGGTGCCGGTGCTGCGGAAGCTGGCCGACGACACCACCAGCAAGGCGGTGCGGATGGAAGCGGCGTCCGCCGCCGACGCCATCGAGAAGCGACTGACGAAGTGAGCCGCGGGATGGGGGCGAGTTTCCCTTCGCCGCGGAGCGGCCGACGGATGTCGCCCAGGCCGTGCG
>JANNQE010001130.1:0-9652 GCA_031441625.1 Planctomycetia bacterium | reverse complement strand
GGTCCGCTGTTCGGGTTCGGTCAGGGATCTGACGAAGGGTTGAAGGAACTCGTCGAGTTGGGGGAGCACGTCGGCGGCGAGGTCCGGCGGGCACACGGCGGAGTCGAGCATCTCCTGCCGACGGGCTTCGAAGCGAGGGTCCATGGCCTCTCCCGGTTCGCGACGGGCGACGCAAGGAATGATTGCAGAACACGTTGCAATACGGAAGGGGAGGATACAGTCGAAGTAGATACCTCCCGGCTAAGGCGGAAGTAGCCCTCATTTCCCAGGCGTTTTGGCGTACACCGAGGACTGGACCCGGAAGTGGGTGCGGGTCTCGAACCAGTCGAAGGTGAGGTCGAGGAGTTCGTCGATGGTCCGGCACCGGTGGTTGCGGGTGACGGCCTCGTGTCATCGCCACCACACCCGCTCGATGGGGTTCGTCTCCGGGGAATACTTCGGTAGGTCGTGGATCTTCACCCGATGTCCCCACTCCTTCAAGTACGCCCGGACGACCTTCGAGCCGTCGGCCGTGTGCGTCCCGGCGTTGTCGCACAGGACGTGGATCACCTTGTAGTGCCGGAACGCCCGCCGCAGGTCGTCCAGGAGCCGACAGAACAGCGCCGCACCCCGCCCTTCCTTCGGCTTGCCCTCGGTCAGGAGGACCCGGCCGGTCCGCCCGTGGATGCTCCCGGCCAGGTCCCGCTTCTGGTTGTTGCCGGGCGTCTCGACGGCCGCCTGCTCGCCCTGCTGCATCCACGGGCACCCGAGCTTCGGGTTCAGGTTCACGTCCACCTCGTCCATAAACACCGCCGTCTCGTCCGCCGGCAGGCGCTTCAACAACGCCCGCAACGCCCGCCGTTTCGTCTCCCGGTCCGGGTCCTTGGGGCGGATGGTCGGTCGGGGCCGTCGCCACACCAGCCCGGCGTCCCGCCACCAGAGGCGGACCGTCTCACGCCCGACCGGCACCCCGAAGTCCTCCCGCAAGACGACGGCGACCGCCTCACAGGACCACCGACTGCGAGCGAACCGGAAGTGGGTGGGGGAGAGGGTCAGCACCCACTGCACCACCAGCGCCGCCCAGAGGCGCGTGCCCGACGTCCCCCGCCGCCGGGGCCGCCCGAAGACGGCGTCCGCACCGTCCGTCGCGAACCGCCGCTGCCACCGGCTGATGGTGCTGGTCGAGCAGAACAGGACGGCGGCGATGGTCGCCCACGGGTGCCCGTCCGCCAGGAGCAGGAGGATGTGGGAGCGGAGCCGGACGTCGGGCTCGGCGGACCGGCGGACGTGGTCGAGGAGGTCCCGGCGGTCGGCCGGGGTGAGGCGGAGAGGAGTCAGACGTCGGCCCACGCCGAGATACGGGACGGGCGACACCGGTTACCATAACCGAGTCACACGCCGATCAACCGACGGGCCCACACTTTCGCCTTAGTCGGGAAGTATCTAGTGCTCTGTCCAGGCTATCTTTTCGGGTAGAGCCGCTTCAGCTTGACCCTGGCCTTGTCGATGGTGAACTGCCAGTCGACGGCCCGTTGCGTCTCGTTCACGCGGGCGGACCAGGCGGCGATCTCGGATTGCAGTGTGGCCAGTTCACTGATCCGTCGGTCCTTCAGGCACTGGCTGGTTCGGCAACTCAACTCACACTCGGCCACGTTGAGCCAACTGCCGTGTTTGGGGGTGTACACGAACTGGATCCGCCGCACGTACTCACGCGCCTTCTCGGGCGGGAACGCTTGGTCGAACGCCCCCTTGGTGTGCGTGTTCAGGTGGTCGCACACCAGCGTGATCCGCTCGACGCCCGCGTACCGCGTGTCCAGCAAGTGGGCCACTTCGTGGGCCCAGTCGTCCTTCGTGCGACGCGGCCTCGCCGTCGCCTGGCGGAACCCGGACAGCGGTTCGGCGAACAGGAAGATGCTGGCCGTCCCCTTCCGCTCGTACTCGTCATCCACCCGCTCCGGGTGCGCCTTGGTGGCCGGGATCGGCACCCGCGTCTCGCCGATCAGTTGCACCGGTTGCTCGTCCATGCACACCACCGGGCAAGTGGGATCGTAGGCCTTTTCGTAGGTGTCCAGCACCTCCTCCATGTGGGCGACGAACTCGCCGTCCGCTTCCGGCGGGATCACCCAGTACGCGATCTTCCGCCTCGTCATCCCGTTTTTTTCAGCGTCTGGCGGACCGTCTCCGGGCTGATCGAGTCCACCACCTCCAGTTCCACCATCTGATCCGCCAGCAGGCGGAGGGTCCAATGGCCGAAGCCGGCCGGCGGCTGGCCCAACCGCAGGGCGATGAGTTTCGCCTCCCCCGCCCCGTCGAGCACCTTGGGCGTCGGCGGGGTCGCCCGTTTCTTGCGGACCAGCGCGGCCTCGAACCCTTCCCGAACGAACGCCTGCCGCACGTTCTCGACCGTCCGCGTGCGGCACCCGACCGCCTCACTGATCTTCGCGTCGCCCCACCCCGGCCCGTCGGCGTCGGCCTTGAGCAGGATGGTCGCCCGCCGCAGCTTCTGAGACTTCCCCCGCTCCTTCTGAATGGTCGCCTCGCAGATCGCCCGTTCCTCGTCCGTCAGCCGCACGATGTACTTCTTGTTCACGGCAACCTCCTTGTTGACAGCAACGGTCCCCCAATTCGGCAGCAAAGACAACCCGAAGTGTTAGTCTGGACCGAGCACTAGAGCCTGTTATGGACTTAACGGTTGTGCCGGCTGTAGTTTCGCGGGATGAGCACGAACCGGAAGGCGTACCCGTCGGACGTGACGGATGACGAGTGGGCGTTCGTCGCCCCGTACGTGTCCCTGTTGCCGGAGGACTCCGGGCAGCGGGTGCATGACCTGCGGCAGGTGTTCCACGGCCTCCGCGACATCGTCAAGACGGGTAGCCAGTGGCGGTCCATGCGGCACGACTTCCCGCCGTGGGCGGCCGTGTACCAGCAGGCGCGGCGGTGGGTGGCGGCCAAGGTGTTCGAGCACATGGCCGACGACCTGCGGGGGATCCTGCGGGTGGCCGTCGGCAAGCCGGCCACCCCGTCGGCGGCCATCCTGGACGGGCGGACGATGCAGTCCACCCCGGAGAGCGGGGAGCGGGCGGGGTACGACGGGGACAAGAGGAAGAACGGGTCGAAGGTGCATATCGCCGTGGATACGCTGGGGAATCTGCTGGCCCTGACGGTGACGGCGGCGAATGAGCAGGAGCGGGCGCAGGTGTTCGCCCTGTGCCAGGAGGTGCAAGAGGCGACCGGGCAGAGCGTGCGGGTGGAGTTCGCCGACCAGGGATACACCGGCCCTCAACCGGTGGCGGATGCGGGCAACCACGGGATCGAGTTGGTGGTGGTCAAGCCGGCCGAGGTGAAGGCGGAGGGGGCGAAGAAGGGGTTCGTGCTGCTGCCCAAGCGGTGGGTGGTGGAGCGGACGTTCGCCTGGCTGGGGCGGTTCCGCCGGTTGGCCCGTGACTACGAGCGACTGGCCGAGACGCTCGCCGGTTGGCACTGGGTGGCGGCCGTCGTGTTGTTGCTCAAACGGATCGCCGAATTAACTGCCGAGAGTTCATAACAGGCTCTAAGGGTCGCTGACGGGTTGGTTATGGCTACGGGCGAGGCAAGTGACCCACTAGTAGGATAGCACCCCATGCGGCTGGTGATGGGCATACCGGGCAGGGTGGTGCGGGCGACGACGGACGCGGAGTTGGAGCGGACGCGGACAATCTGCCGGCGGTATCGGGAACTGGCCGAGCGGTATTTGACGGGCGATCTGGACCGGGAACGCAGTGACAGGGTGGGTTGTGGTCCCCACCCGGTCACTGCGTTCCCGGTTCCACTGGGTCGGGTCACTTCGCGGCCGGCAGGAAGTCCTTGAGCATCGGCTTCACTTTCTCGATCAGTTCCATGATCACCTTCTTGGCCCCTTCCAGCGAGGCGAGGTCTTTGAGGCCGGCCAGCCCGCCGACCTTCTCGGTGATTTCCTTCATCTGCTTTTCGATCATGTCTTTCGACTCTTTCAGCTTGCCGACCGCACCCAGCTTGCCCGCGTCGGTGCCGGCCGCCTTCTCGTCTTCGGTGAACTTCGTCTTCAGCTTCTCGAAGGCGGCTTGCAGGGGGGTCAGTTCCTTGTTCACGTCGTCGGCCGCCGCCTTCAGCTTCTCCCCCATCTCCTTCGCCTTGTCGGCCGCTTCCGTCACTTTGCCGGTGGCCGCGGCCAGCTTGCTCGTGTCCACCTTGGAGGTGTCGATCTTCAGCACGCCGGTGCTCGGCAACGGACCGCAGCCGACCGCGAACACGCCCAGCCCGACCGCCGCGGCGGTCAGCGCCGCCACCCGAATGTTCCGCATGATGTGTCTCCCGACGTGAAGGTAGTGGCGACCGGACGTAGCCGACACACCAACACCGATGCCACTCCGGCGCGAATTATTCCATGAATTCCACGGGTTCACGTCGCCCGCTCGATCCACCCCCCGCCGAGCACCCGCGTGCCGTGATAGAACGTGACCGCCTGCCCCGGCGTGACCGCCGACTGCGGCTCGGCGAATCGCACCGTCGCCCCGCCGTCGGCGGTGGCGGTGAGAGTGGCCTCGCACCCGCTGTGCCGGTAACGAATCTTGGCGGTACAGGGCAACGCCAACCCCGGCGGGTCGATCAGCCAGTTCACCCGGCTGGCTTCCAGCCCGTGCGCGAACAAGTCCTCGGCATCGCCGACCACCACCTCGTTCGTGGCGGGGATCACCTCCAGCACGAACCGCTTGCTGCCGGTGGCGATGCCCAGCCCCTTCCGCTGGCCGACCGTGAAGCGGTCGATGCCGTCGTGTTCGCCGAGTACGGTGCCGTCTTTCTCGCGGATGATGCCGGCCGTGTTGGCTTCTGGTCGGCGCTTCCGCACCACGTCCGTGTGGTTGCCGCTCGGCACGAAGCAGATTTCGACGCTGTCGGGCTTGGCCGCCACGCTCGTCAGCCCCGCTTCGGCCGCGAACGCCCGAATCTGCGGCTTGGTGTAACCGCCGACCGGGAACAGCAGGTGGGGCAGCACGTCCCGCTTGATGCCGTGCAAGACGTAGCTCTGGTCCTTGTCGCCGTCGATGCCCTTGCGCAGCTCCGGCCCGCTCGCCCCGTTCAGCACCTGGGCGTAGTGCCCGGTGGCGATGAAGTCGCACCCGAGCTGCTGCCCGAACGCCCAGAGTTGGCCGAACTTCAGCCAGTTGTTACACACCACGCACGGGTTCGGGGTGCGGCCCTTCAGGTACTCGTCGGCGAAGTAGTCGATGATCTGGTTGAACTCGCGCTCGAAATTGAGCGCGTAGAACGGCAGGTCCAACTTGTCGGCTACCCGACGCGCGTCGTTCGCATCAATCGCCGAGCAGCACCCCTTCTTGTTGTCCGGGCGGTGGTCGATCTCGTCCGTGTGCGTGCCGGTTCGCATGAACAGGCCGATCACCTCGTACCCCTGCTTCTTGAGCAGGACGGCCGAGGCCGAACTGTCCACCCCGCCGCTCATCGCCAGCACCACCCGCCGCCCGCTCATCGGTACACCCCGTCGGAATTCAATAGTATATCGGGCGGTCGTTGGGCCGGTTGCTTTAACTCGGCGGAGTTGCAATCAGTCCGAGCGCCGGTCGTACCCCTTCCTCCCATCTGGAGAGTAGATCATGCCCTGCACCCTGTTCACTCTGGCCGTGGCGGTGCTGTTCGCCGCCGTCGGGTTCGCCGAGGACAAGAAGCCCGAGAAGAAGGAGGAGAAGAAAGACGACAAGAAGGCGATGAACCTGTACCCGCTCGCCAAGGGCACCAAGTGGGAAGGGACGCTGACGATCGACGGGAGGGAGTTGGACATGACCATCGAGGTGACGGAGGTGAGCGAGCCGAAGAAGGGGGAGCGGGCGATCGCGACCCTGGTCACCAAGTTCGGCGACAGGAGCAGCACCGAGGATTTCTCGGCCGACGACAAGGGTGTGTACCAGCACGCGTTGCAGGGGCAGAAGTTGGAGACGCCGATCGTCGCCGTCAAATACCCGGTGAAGGATGGGACGAAGTGGACGGAGAAGATGAAGCAGATGGGCATAGAGTTGGAAGCGGAGTTCGAGCAGAAGAAGGCCGAGGAGGTGAAGGTGCCGGCGGGCAAGTACACCGCCTACCCGGTGGTCATGACGATCAAGACGAACGGGCGGACGTATACGGAAACCAAATGGTACGCCGAAGGGGTGGGCATCGTGAAACAGGAGATAGACCTGGTCGAGGACAAACGGTCGATAGGGTTAAAGCGGTCGATAGAGTTGAAGAAGTACTCCGCCGGCAAGTGACCCCACTTTCACCCTCGCGGAGTGCCCTGCGTTGGCCCGCCACCTCGCCGCCGTCGCCGTGCTGTTCGTCGCCCTTCCCGCCTTCGCCCAGGAGAAGAAGCCGCTGCGGTGGGGCACCGACCCGACCGGCGGGGCGCCGTTCGTGTACAAGGACAAGTCCGGCACTTACGTCGGGTTCGAGGTGGAACTAGCGAACTACCTGTGTGAGAAGCTCGGCCGCAAGTCGGAGATGGTGGCCGGCGACTGGGCCAACCTGCCGCAGCAACTCACCAAGAGCGCGGACGTGGACGGCGGCATCGACCTCGTGCTGAACGGATACGAATTGCGGAAAGACCTCGCCACCAAGTACGCCGCCACCCGCCCGTACTACGTCGGCCGGGTGACGCTCCTGGCCCGGGCGGATGACGACTCCCTGAACGACTGGGACGACCTGCGTGCGGGGGACGGCGAGTCGAAGAAGTCGGTCGGCGTACTCAGCGGGGCGGCCGGGCACAAGTACGTGAAGAAGCGGTACAACACCGGCGGGAAATTCTTCCCCACACTGTCCGTCAACATGATGTCCAACCCGGACGTGGCGAACGTGGTGAAGATGGTGAACGACGGCCGCATCGACGCGACGGTGCAGGACAGCCCCGCCGCGACCTACTTCTTGAAGGAGTATCCGGGGCTGAAGCAGGTGGGCGAGCCGCAACAGCCGGGGGCGCTGCCGGGCTACTTCGTCATCTACTACCGCCGGTCGGACCCGGAGTTGGGGAAGCAACTCGACGACGCCATCGCCGCCGGGCTGACCGACGGCAAATTCAAGGAGATCTACGACCGCTACGGGTTGTGGAACGCCGACCAGGAGGAACTCGTCCGCGGGGCGGGTCAGCCGTGGGTGATGCCCGACCTGCCGGACGAGGAAAGCCCGTGGCCGGAGTTGTTCGGCGAACTGCTGCTGGCCGCTGGCGTGACGGTCGTTCTGGCGGTGCTGTCGTTCCCACTGGCCATGCTCATGGGGCTGATGCTGGCGCTCGGGCGGGTGTACGGGCCGCTGCTGGTGCGGGCACCGTGCGGGCTGTTCGTGGAGGTGATCCGCGGCACGCCGTTGCTCCTGCAACTGTTCGTGGTCTACTTCCTGATCCCCGAACTGTTCATCAAGGTCGGGATGGAAGACTGGATCAAGTGGCTCAACCCGTTCGTGGCCGGCGTCATCGGGCTGGCGGTGAACTACTCGGCGTATGAGGCGGAGAACTACCGGGCGGGGCTGCAGGCCATACCCCGCGGACAGACGGAAGCGGCGATGGCACTCGGCATGAGCCGGTGGACGGCCATCCGTACGGTGGTCGTCCCGCAGGCGCTCCGGATCGTCATCCCGCCCGTGACGAACGACTTCATCGCCCTGTTCAAGGACACGTCCGCCTGCTCCATCCTGTTCGTGACGGAGTTGACGCGGAAGTACAACGAGCTGTTCAACTTCAACCGCGACCTCGTGGTGGAGTTGCTGTTCGTCACCGCCGGCCTCTACCTGCTCATGAGCTACCCGCTGGCCATCGTCGCCCGCCGGCTGGAGAAGCACTTCGCCAAAGGCGAACGGGGGGCCGCATGATCCGGATTACCGATCTGGTGAAGTACCACGGCACGGCTCGCATCCTCGACGGGGCGACGCTGACGGCCGCGCCGGGACAGCTCACCGCGCTCGTCGGGCCGTCCGGCGGCGGGAAGAGCACGCTGCTGCGGTGCATCAACGGGCTGGAACAGTTCCAGAGCGGGACCATCGAGGCGTTCGGGCAGACGCTCGTCGGCGGGCAGGCGGTGCCGCAAGCCGCGCTCCAGAAACTGCGGCAGACGGTCGGCATGGTGTTCCAGCAGTTCAACCTGTTCCCGCACATGACCGCGCTGCAAAACGTCATGAGCGGGCCGGTGTACGCGCTCGGCCAGTCGAAGGCCGAGGCCGCGTACACCGCCGAGAAGCTACTCGACCGCGTCGGGCTGAAAGACAAGCTGACCGCCAAACCGGGGAATCTGAGCGGCGGACAGCAGCAGCGTGTTGCCATCGCACGGGCGTTGGCGGTTGAACCGTCAGCCATCCTGTTCGACGAGCCGACGAGCGCCCTCGACCCGCAGATGGTGGGCGAGGTGCTGGCGGTGATGCGGGACCTGGCCGCCAGCGGGCAGACGATGATCGTGGTGACGCACGACACCGACTTCGCCAAGTGTGCGGCCGTGGTTCACAAGATGGTCGCCGGCAAGGTGGCCAAAAGTGGAACACCTGAAGAGGTGCTGGGCTGACCTCCACTGTTGAGGCGTGGTCGGCTCACCCCCCACCCGGTTCGGTGGCTCTGCCACCTGAACCGACCTCCCCCACAAGGGGGGAGGTGGGGTGGTTGCGTGTCCCTGAATGCTACGGAAGCGAACTAGCCACCAACCCTCACCTCCCCCCTTGTGGGGGAGGTCGCCGGAGTGAGCGTAGCGAACCCGGCGGGGGGGGGGTTCTCATCAACATGGAACTTGAAATGACCCAACTCATCCGCGTCGGCCACTCGCCCGACCCCGACGACGCCTTCATGTTCCACGCCCTGGCGAACGACAAGATCGCCACCGGCGGCCTGCGGTTCGTTCACGAGCTGCAAGACATCGAGACGCTGAACCGGCGGGCGATGAACGGCGAACTGGAAGTGTCCGCCGTCAGCATCCACGCCTACTCGCACCTGCTCGACAAGTACGCCCTGCTGCCGACCGGGTGCAGCATGGGCGACAAGTACGGCCCGATGGTCGTGGCGAAGAAGCCGCTGACGATCAGCGACCTGCCGGCCGTCACCATCGCCGTGCCGGGCACGCTCACCACCGCGTTCCTCACGCTGAAACTGCTGTTCAACGACATCGCGCCGGGGAAGGACGTGCGGTACGAGGTGATGCCGTTCGACCACATCCTCGACGCCGTGGAAAGCGGCAAGTTCGACGCCGGCCTCATCATCCACGAAGGCCAGCTCACGTTCCAGAATCAAGGGCTTTCGCTCGTCGTCGACCTCGGCGTTTGGTGGCAGGACAAGACCGGGTTGCCGCTGCCGCTCGGCGGCAACGTGGTCCGCAAAGACCTCGGCACCGAAACGATGCAGGAGATTTCGCGGCTGCTCAAGCTGAGCATCCAGTACGGCCTGGAACACCGCCGCGAGGCGCTCGACTACGCCCTGAAGTACGCCCGCGACATGGACGTGACGCTCGCCGACAAGTTCGTCGGCATGTACGTGAACGACTGGACGCTCGACTACGGCGACCGCGGGCGGGCGGCCGTGCGGATGCTGCTCGACGAGGCGCACAAGGCCGGGATCATCGACAAGCCGGTCGCCGTCGAGTTTGTCGAGTGAACCGGCGGCGTCAGCCGCCTGGGTATACTGACACCCAGGCGGCTGACG
>JANNQE010001129.1:0-5053 GCA_031441625.1 Planctomycetia bacterium | reverse complement strand
GGCGTTCGAGCGGGCGTGCGAGGCCGAGTTCGTCGGGGTGGGGCACGACACGCATGTGGAGTTCGACGACCGGCACGGGCGGCACGAGGAGCGGAGCGTGACCGTGTTGCCCGCCCCGGCCGACCTGCCGGACGGGTGGGTGGGGGCGACGGCGGTGGTGCAGGTGTGCCGCGAGCGGGTGGTGGACAGGGGCGCGGACGAGTACCACCCACTACGACCTGAGCAGTCACGCCGGGACGGCGGCCGAGCTGGGCGGGTTCATCCGCGGGCACTGGGGCATCGAGGCCATGCACTGGGTGCTGGACGTGGTGTTCCGGGAGGACGACAGTCGGGTGCGGGAGGGGCACGCCGGGGCGACCCTGGCGATGATCCGACGGGTGGCCGTGTCCCGCCTCCGCCGCACCCCAGGCCGGACGAAGAGAGCGACCACCCCGACCAAGCGGAAGAGGGCTGGGTGGGACGACGAGTTCCTGCTGCAAGTGTTGCAAGGGATTACAGGCTGATGTAGTGCGGTAGCCCTGCGGATCCGTGTGTGACTCGCAACAAGACGGTGTCGTTTTCAAGCGCGTCGGCGTACTTCAATCCCCAGACACCTCCGGATACTGCAAGGCCTTCGTGCAGACTGTTCTCTGTCGTGAACCGAAGCAATCCACCGAGTCTCAACAGCGTGGTCTTGCCGCTGCCGTTCGGGCCGACGAGCGCGCAGACGCCCGACGGTGCCCACCGCACCTTCTTCAGTCCACGGTAGTTCTCGACCTCAAAGATCACGCTCATCGCAGTTACTCGCTGTTATGAGAGGACTCCGGCTACTACTTTACCGCTCACGTCGGTCAGGCGGAAGTCGCGGCCGGCGTAGCGGTAGGTCAACTTCTCGTGGTCGAAGCCGAGCAGGTGCAGGATCGTCGCGTGCAGGTCGTGCACGTGGACCTTGTTCTCGACCGCCTTGAAGCCGAACTCGTCCGTCGCGCCGTAGGCCGTGCCGCCCTTCACCCCGCCGCCGGCCAGCCACACGCTGAACCCCCAGTGGTTGTGGTCGCGGCCGTTGATCTTGCCGGCGTTGCTGCCGGGCGTGGGCATCTCGACCACCGGCGTGCGGCCGAACTCGCCCCCCCAGATGATGAGCGTGTCCTCGAACATGCCCAGCCGTTTGAGGTCGGAAATCAGCGCGGCGATGGGGCCGTCGATCTCTTTGGCCAGCCGGGTGTGGCTGTCCTTCAGGTCGTCGTGGCTGTCCCACGGCTGCACCGGCGCGTGCGACACTTGCACGAACCGCACCCCACGCTCCACCAGCCGGCGGGCGATGAGCAGGCTCCGCCCCTGGGCGTGGCTGCCGTACCGCTCCCGCACCTCCTTCGTCTCCTTGTTTACGTCGAAGGCGTCGGTCGCTTCCATCTGCATCCGGTAGGCCAACTCGTAGCTCTGGATGCGGGCCTCCAGGTTCGGGTCGGCGTCGCGGGCCTGCTGGTGAGCCTTGTTCAGCTTCATCAGCAGGTCGAGTTGCTTCCGCTGCGTGCCCTCCGTCGCCGCCTTGCTGCGGATGTTCTCGATCAGCTTCTCCGGGTCGGTGTGGCGGGTGTCCACGTAGGTGCCCTGGTAGATGCCGGGCAGGAACGCGCTCTGCCAGTTCTGGCTCTCCATCAGCGGCATTCCGGACGGGCACATGGCCACATACGCCGGCAGGTTCTGGTTCTCGGTCCCCAGGCCGTAAGTCACCCAACTGCCCAGGCTCGGCCGCACCAGCCGGCTCTCGCCGGTGTTCATGAGCAGGAACGACGGCTCGTGGTTCGGCACGTCGGCGTGCATACTGCGGATCACGCAGATGTCGTCGATGTGCTCGGCCGTCTTGTCGAACAGCTCGCTCACCTCGATGCCGCTCTTGCCGTACTTCTTGAACTTGAACGGCGACGGGAACGCCGCCCCGGTCTTCCGCTCGGTCTTCAGGTTCTCGGTGGGCAGCGACTTGCCGACGTACTTGTCGAGGGCCGGCTTCGGGTCGAACGTGTCCACCTGGCTCGGCCCGCCGTTGGCGAAGATGTGGATCACCCGCTTGGCCTTCGCCTGGAAGTGGGACGGCCGCGGGGCGAGCGGGGCCACCGGGTCGGGCACCGTCGTCGGACGGCTGTCCTTACTGTCGGCGGCGAGAAGCGGGTGCAGCCCGAGCAGGCCCATGCCGACCCCGCAGCGGGTGAGCAGGTCACGACGAGAGATCGGAAGCATGTTGAGTCTCCAATGATCCGCGACCGCGAGGGTGCGGTCGGGGGGTTACTTCAACTTCTTCGCCAGTTTCGCTGCGAATTTGGCGTGCTCGGGAGACGCCAGCCCCAAGCGGAGCGTGGCGAGCAGCCGGCGGGCGGTGCGGTCGAATACACCCGCAGCGTCGAGCCACAATCCGGGGAACAGTTTCGATTTCAGCACCCCGTCTGTGTCTGGCTTCATCGGGGTGAAGTGGTTTTTGCGACGGACGAACCAGCGGACTTCCCGTTCACGCACGAGGACCACCAAATATTCTCGAACTCCGTACCGCTCGTAATCACTCAGCTTCGCGTGCAGGTCGATGTGGGCAGTGCTGTTGGAGATCTCGACGGCGAGTTCGGGCGCTCCCGTCAAGTAGTCGCGCTCGTTCACCCCGGTCTGCCCGCCAGCGTCCGGGATCACGATCAGCGATTGGTCCGGTTGGGGTTCGCTGTCCTCCGACATGATCGCCGTGTTGTCGGACAACACTTCGGTTCCTTCCGTGGCGGCTGAGAAGGTGAAGAGCCAGCCGCCAATCAGGTTGTTCGGGCGGCTGTGGCGGAGGCTGACGGGTGAAGGCAAATGAACCACTCCACTGATGAGTTCGGCGCGGAAGCCCTTCGGGGTCTGCTCGTACAGGGCGTGAAACGTCTTCTGGTCCATCCGCTCGCCGTTCTCGAACGGTGGGACGTACCGCGTCGGCCCTTTGGCCACCCGCGACACTGACGGCATCGGCTTCATGGTTCGCTCCTGCCCGCTCCCTTGCGGTCGCGGCTCGTCGGTCAATCCACGAACGCGAACTCGTTGCTCATGAGCAGCACCTGGGCCAGTTGCTCCCACGCGGTCAGTTTGCCGAGGCCCGGCTTCTCCTTCTCGGCATCGGCCACAAACGCGGTCGCCAGTTCGGACTCGTCCTTCGTCGGACTGCGGCTGAGGGTCGCGCGATAAAGCTGCTTCACCTTCTCGGTCGGGTCGGTCGCCTTAGCCACTTCACTCCGCGACACCACGGCGCGGGCCGCGTCGGCCACGAACGGGCTGTTCAGCAGGAACAGCGACTGCTGCGGGACGGTCGTCTGGAACCGCTGCGGGGTGTGCTGCTCCGGGCTGGCGAAGTCGAACGCCTGCAACGTGCCCGGCAAGTTCTGGCGGTCGATGTACCCGTACACCGCCCGCCGCTTGCTGACGGGCGATTTGAACAGATCGACCGACCGGCCGTACACCGTGCGGTCGAGCGTGCCGGCGGCCGACAGCAGCGAATCCCGCACCGCCTCGAAGTCGTGCCGGGTGCGTGGGAAGTGTGACAGCCACTTGTTCTCCGGGTCGGCCTTCGCCGCCTCCGGGCTGGTGGTGCTGCCGCGGGTGTACGTGTCGCTCAGCATGATCCGCTTGTGCAGCTTCTTCACGCTCCACCCGTCCTCGACGAACCGCAGGGCCAGCCAGTCGAGCACCTCCGGGTGCGACGGGCGCTCGGTTCGCACTCCGAAGTCGCTGGGCGTGCGCACCAGCCCGGCCCCGAAGTGCCACGCCCACACGCGGTTGACGAACACGCGGGCGGTCAGCGGGTTGTCCTTGCTGGCGACCGCCTGCGCCATCTCCAATCGCCCGCTGCCGTCCTTGAACGCCTCCCGCTTCTCCCCGTTCACCGCCATCGGCATCCGACGCGGCACCTGCGGCCCGCGGTTGCCGGGGTTGCCACGGAGGAACACGACCGGCTCGCTCGGCCGCGGGTTGTCCACCATCACCATCGCCCGCGGCGGGGCGGCCGGCGACTTGGCTTTGTACGCGTCGGCCTTCGTTTGCAGGGAGGTTACGGCGTCGCGGTCGGCGCGGTTGAACAGCCGCGCCTCCGGCGGTTGGAACCCCAACCCGCCGGCCAGCCCGACCACGCCGGCCTTCTTCGCGGCCATGCGCTTCTCGCGCTCGTCCGCCACCGCCTTCTCGAACTTGCCGTGTTCGGCCTGGAACTTCTCGAACTCCTTCACGTTCTCCGTCTCGCCGATCTGCGGCAGGTCTTTCGGCTCATTGCTGCTGGCGAACACCCCGTACAGGCTGTAGTAATCGGCCGCGGGGATGGGGTCGAACTTGTGGTCGTGGCAGCGGGCGCACGTGACCGTCAGGCCCATCAGCCCGCGGGTGACGACGTCAATCCGGTCGTCGGTGATGTCGAGGATGTTGTTGCTGAACCGCCGGCCGACGGTGAGGAAGCCCATCGCGGCGAGCGGCTGCTTGTCGGCCCCCAGGTCGAGTTTGTCGGCGGCCAGTTGATCGATGACGAAGCGGTCGAACGGCTTGTCGTCGTTGAAACTGCGGACGACGTAGTCGCGGTAGGTGTACGCATACGGGTACGTCCGCTCCTCGGTGAACACGTACCCCTTGCTGTCGGCGTAGCGGGCCACGTCCAGCCAGT
Organism: Planctomycetia bacterium; assembly: GCA_031441625.1. Lineage (GTDB taxonomy): Bacteria > Planctomycetota > Planctomycetia > Gemmatales > Gemmataceae > JALHQU01. The sequence goes on along the minus strand of JANNQE010001129.1, from coordinate 414 downwards.
GCCGGCCCCACCGCTCGCCGTAGTGCGGGCTGGCCAGCAGGTTGTCGAGCAGCTTCTCGTAGGCGTTCGGGGAGGTGTCCTTCTCGAATGCGTCCAATTCGTCGGCGGTCGGCGGCAGGCCGGTCAGGTCGAAGTACGCCCGTCGGGCAAGTGTCCGCTTGTCCGCTTTCGGCGCGACGGGCAATTTCTGCTCGGCCAACTTCGCGGACACGAACGCGTCGATGGGCGAATTGGAAGAACCTACCCCCCCCGTCCCCCCCTCCCTGGGAGGGAAGGGGGAGAAAGAAACACTCCCCTTCCCTCCCAGGGAGGGGGGGACGGGGGGGGTAGGTTCTTCCAATTCGCCCATCGACGCGTTCGTGTCCGCGGAGTTGGCCGAGCAGAAATTGCCCGTCGCGCCGAAAGCGGCCCAGC
>JANNQE010001128.1:0-1546 GCA_031441625.1 Planctomycetia bacterium | reverse complement strand
GGGAGTTGCGGAGGTCGAGCGCGTCGTGGGAGACGGCCGGGCCGTTTTTCTTGGTGAGCTTGTCGGCGTCGTGGAGCATGGGGCTTTCGGTTTGAGGCGAACCCGGCCCGCAAGGGCCGCGGGTGTCGTGGCCAGCCACCTGACCCGCCACCCGCGGCCCTTGCGGGCCGGGTTCGCCTCAAACCGAAAGCCCCATGCTCCACGTCGCCGACAAGCTCACCAAGCACTACGGCCCGGCCGTCGCCCTCGACGCGCTCGACCTCCGCATCGCCCCCGGCGAGGTGGTCGGGCTGCTCGGGCCGAACGGGTCGGGCAAGACCACGTCGCTGCGGCTGTTCCTCGGCTTCCTGCAAGCGACCAGTGGCACGGCCACGCTCGGCGGGTTCGACTGCTGGAAGCAATCCGTGCAGGCCCGCCGGCTCGTCACGTACCTGCCCGGCGAACTGCGGCTGTACGACACCATGACCGGCCGGCAGATCGTCAAGTTCCTCGGCGACCTCCGCGGGGAGAAGTACGGCACCGAAGTGGATGACCTGGCGAAGAAGCTGGACATCAACCCCGACACCCCGCTGACGCGGATGAGCAGCGGCATGAAACGCAAAGTGGCACTCCTGTCGGTGCTGCTCCCCCGCGTGCCACTGGTCATTTTGGACGAACCGACGAACACCCTCGACCCGACCATGCGGGAGGAGTTCCTGGAGCAGATCAAGCAGGCGAAGGCGGCGGGCAAAGCGATTCTCTTCTCGTCGCACGTGCTCAGTGAAGTGGAGGCGGTGTGCGACCGCGTCATCATCCTGCGGAAGGGGAAGCTGGTTCACCATCAGGTGATGAGCGAGCTGGGCACGTTCCGCAAGGTGAGCGTGCGGGTGAAGGGGACACCGCCGACGAGCGGGCCGGACGGCGAGGCGGTGCGGCTCGACGGCGACCGCGTGCGGTTCGACTACGCCGGCGAGGTGCCGAAGCTGATGGCGTGGCTGGGCGGGTATCAGTTGGCCGACGTGACCATCGAACCGCAAGGCCTCGGGGCGATCTACAGGAAGTACCACGCGGGGGGGTGAGGTGATGTTCGCCACTGCCGGGGGTGGAGCGGAGGCGTATGACTTCCTCGCGCTGTGCGGGTGTTGGTTCGGCCTGTTCGTGGTGGCGGTGTTGGCCCTGGTGGGGGTCGCGCGGCAGTCCTACTGGTTCGCGGGCATTGCCCTGTTCGTGGCCGTGTATCAAGCGGCGATGGTGACGTTCGAATTCATCAAATTCAAGCCGTCCGATGACCCTGACGAAGCCCACCAGGAAGGGTTGATGTGGCAACTCGTGTTCTGGGCGGCGGTGCAGGTGGTGATTGCAGTAGCCGCTCTGGTGGGCGTGGTCGTCAGGCGGCAGAAGCCACTCCCGCCCGCACCTCCGAACCGATTCGCCGACACGAGCAGCCCCGAAGGGGCGACCGGGAATAGCCAGGGGTGACCGAGCGTCGAAGACGCGACGGAACCCCTGGTCATAGTCACCAACGAAACGAAGCCCCGAAGGGGCGACAGGCCACGTGTCTGTCACC
>JANNQE010001127.1:0-6226 GCA_031441625.1 Planctomycetia bacterium | reverse complement strand
TCTGGTGTTTGTTTTTCCAGTATCCGGGTTGTTGTTGTTCCACCACCCGCTTACGGTTTAACACCAACAACGCGGCCGGTCAAAACGGGATGTCGTACCTTCCGGGCAGGTCTTCCGGTCCGGAGAGCGGGGGCGGGTGATGCGCGCCACGGGTCGGCGGTGCCGCCGCCCGCCCGCTCACGATCTCGTCCTCCACCAAGCCGTCCGGGCCGACCACCGGCACGCCGGGGCAGATGTGGTCGCGGATGAACGTGGCCGTCATCAGCGACGGGCTGTCGATCTCCAGCTTCGCCAGCGGGCGGAGGGTGTCGGCCATCGCCCACCAGCGGGCCAACTCCACTTTCGAGCACTGGGTGAGCGACACCTCCCGCACCGGCTGGCGGGGCACGATGCCGCCGCCGTACCGTAGCCACTCGTCGGCGGTGCAGGTGACGCGGAACGGGAACCCGCGGCGGAACGTCACCCTCTCGGCCCCGTTCAGTCCGACCGCCCGCACGGATGAGCCGAAGTCCAGGGTGGCGATTTGCGGGCACGCCTCGACCGCCCACAGCGGCCCGAGCAGCGGGTTGTTCCACAGCGCCTGCTCCCGCCACTTGAGTTCCGGGCGGTCGGCCTTCGCCCGCTCGACCTGAACGCGGATGAACTCGGCGCGCTCCGTTTCGTCGTGCTCGTCCAGCCAGTCGGCGGCCACCAGCCGCGACAGGTCGTCGTCCGGCGACGCGGCCACGGCCTTCAGCAGCAGTTCCCATTCGGGGAGGGCGTAGGGGGTGGGCATGGGCACCTCAAGGCGAACGGCCGGTGTGAACCGGCCGGTGTTTTCAGGCGAACCCGGCCCGCAAGGGCCGCGGGTTCAGATCACTGGCGGCACGCACCTGCGGCCCTTGCGGGCCGGGTTCGCCCGAACGCTCAAATCCGCTCGACGCGAAACGCCAGCGAGTAGTTGCCGTAATCCAGGCTGCGGATGCCGTACCGCTCGGACCCGTCGAACGTCCGCTCGCTGCCGCTGCTGAGCGCCACCCGCACGAGCGCCCGCTCGCCCACCCGGACGGCCCCGGAATGCACCGCCGCGACCGCCAGCCGCGAGTCGCCGGTGTAACTGTCGGTGCCCCAGATGTTGCCGTCGGCACTGCCGACGACCTCGAACACGAGGGCCTTGCTGAAGTCGGCCGAGTTGAACTCGGTCATGTTGCCCGGATCGGGCTTCACCCCGAACAGGTCGCTCCGCAGCCCCCGCAGGCGGTTCCGCACGGCCAGCGCCTCGTCCAGCTTGCCGTCCTTCATGAACTCGGCCTGCATCGCCTTCAGTTGGTGGAACAGGTCGCGGAGCAGGGGCGACAGTTCCTTCGCGGCCTCGGACTGCGCGGCGGCCACCTCCGCGTCGGCCGCCCGCTTGATCTCCTCGCTCTTGCGGTCGGCGTCGTCGCGGACGGCGGCGATGGTGCGGTCGGTGCGGCCCCGCACGTCGGCGATCGCGCGGTCGGCGGCGTCGAGCAGCGCCTTCGCCTCGGGCGGCAGGTCGTCGCACAGGAGCAGGTCGTCGTCGAGTTGCATGGGAGTGTGAGACCCGGAGGGTGTGGGGGTGCCAGTCTCGACCCCGGCGATGGGGTTGACGAACAGACGGGCGAGTCCTTGCAGCAGGTTCATGGCGGCGGGCGGGGATGTTATGGGGAACAGACAGCCCCAGGGTGGGCCGGTTCGGAAGCGCGATCATCGCAGACGGGTTGAGCAGCGACATTATACCATTCGGTGAACGACGGCCAACATTTCGCGGTATACATGGCAGTGGCGAGCCGAGCGGCGTGAGCCGCCGGGTTGCTGCCCACCACCCGGCTCACGCCGCTCGGCCCGCCTGGACATGCCCCATGAGCACCGCCCCCGCCCCCGTGCCGACCGCCCCGACCCTGCCGCCCGCCACCACCGGCAAGGCGGTGGTGCTGTTCGACGGCGCGTGCCCGCTCTGCCGCCGCGGGGTGCGACTGGTCCGCGGGCTGGACTGGTTCAAGCAGATCACCTACCACGACGCGCGAGACGTGGCCCACCTGCCGAAGACTGACGTCGAACTGTCGCCGAAAAAACTGCTCGACGAGATGCACCTGCTGACGCCGGATCGCAAGCACGCGCCGGCCGGGTTCAAGGCGTTCCGCTGGATGGCGTGGCGGCTGCCGCTGACCGTCCTGTTCGCCCCGCTGTTGTACATCCCCGGCGTGCCGTGGCTGGGGAACAGGGTGTACCTGTGGGTGGCGAGGAACCGCTTCAAGCTGGTGCCGTGCAAGGACGGCGTGTGCCAACTGCCGCCGCGGAAGTAGGCGGACCCCGAGGACCTGCGCCGCTCGTGATCGGCCACCGATTCACGGCAACAGGTCGGCCACGCGGACGGTGGCGGTGGGGGCGGCGAGCGGAGAAACCGTGTCGGCGTCGGTGAGGGTGAAGTGCGACTGGTAGGCGGTCGCGCCCAGCCCCTGCGGGAGTGCGGCCGGGGTGCGGAAGACGAACAGCCGCCGCCCGTCCACGTCCAACACCCAATACTCCGGGATGCCGGCGGTGGCGTACAGTTCGGCCTTCGTGGAGAGGTCGGCGTTCAAAGAACTGTCGGCGACTTCGACCACCAGATCGGCCGCGGTGGGGTGAACGACTGACCCAGGTGCGCCGCGAATGACGGCGATGTCGGGCATCGGGTCGGTGTCCTGACCGAGTACGAGAGGGAGCTGGACTCGGAACCGCCACCCCTTCCCGAACGCGGTACGAATCCCGGCGTCGGACTTCTCGACGGCCATCGCGTGTGGGGCGTCCATCGGCCCTTCCTCCGTGAGAATCCCGCGGATCAGTTTCACTCGTCGCCCTTTGAATGCACCCGTCTCGCCCGCCTGATGGAACTGAGCCACCGTCCAGCGGAACGGCCTCAAGCCGGTCGGACGGCCGGCCGAGTGTGGTGGTGGGGTCGCTACGGGCGGCGTGGGAGCCGGTGCCGGGTTGAGGGCCGGCGGGTTGAGCAGTGCGGTCATGGGAACACCTCCGGTTGCAAGAGTACCGTCACCCCGTCGTCTTCACCAGATCGGCCAATAAGTTACCCAGACTACCGCCCGGCCACCGCCGGGATACGCTGCCCCGGAGCCTGCTCCATGTCGTCCGTACACCCGGTTCGCCGGCTGGCCGTCCTCGGCCTGTTGGCCGCACTCGTCGCGCCTGTCGTCGCGCAAGACCCGCCGAAGGACAAAGACCGTCAGCAGATCGCCGACCTTGAGAAGCAACTGGCCGAACTCCAGAAGCGAGTGGCCGACCTGAAGAAGACCCTGCCGCCGGACACCAAACCGACCACCCCCACCACGCCCACCACCCCGCCGGGCAAGAAGCCCCTCACCATCGCCGAGACCGACACGTGGCGGAGCATCCGCGGGGCGGCGCTGTCGAACGACGGCAAGTTCTTCGCCCACCGCGTCGGGCCGAGCGAGGGTGAAGGGGAAGTGATCCTGCGGGCGAACGCCGACGGGAAGGAGACGAAGTTCCCGGCCGGCGGCGGGTTCGGTTCGGTCCAGTTTTCGTTCGACTCGAAGTGGTTCGCGTTCAGCGTCACGCCGTATGTGAAGCCGGGTGGCGTGACCGGTGCCCCGCGGCCGAAGTCGAAGCTGGTGCTGGTGAACACGGCCAGCGGCGAGAAGACGGAGGTGGACGGCGTGGCGTCGTTCAGCTTCTCCGGGCAATCGGGCAGCCACGTTGCGTACCGCAAATCGACTGAAGGGAGTGGTGGTGGAACCACCCTGCCGCCGGGCGTCACCCTGCCTCCGGGCGTTAGCGTGCCGGGCATGAGCACGCCGCCGGCCGCCAGCGCGCACTCGGGCACCGACCTGGTGCTCCGCGAGTTGGCCACCGGCAGCGAGTTCGTGCTCGGGAACGTGAGCGAGTTCTCGTTCGACAAGAAGGGGACTTGGCTGGTGACGGTGATCGACGCGGCCGGGCAGGTGGGCAACGGCCTGCAACTGCGGGACATGAAGAGCGGCGTCGTGTACCCGGTCGAGTCGTCGAAGGCGGCCTACCGCGGGCTGCGGTGGAACGAGGAGACGACGGCGTTCACCCTGACGAAAACCGTGGACGATCCGGGGTACGACACCAAGTGGGTGAGCGTGCTGGGGTACTCCGACCTGGGGCCGAAGCCGACCCGCACGGCCTTCGACCCGAAGGACGACAAGGACTTCCCGAAGGACCTCGCCGTCACCGCCGCGAGCGCGGGCTGGACCGACGCGATGGACGCCTTCACGTTCAGCGTGGGCGAGCGGAAGAAGAAGGACGAGCCGAAGAAGCCGACCCCGCCGACCGGCACGCCCGCCGGTGAGAAGAAGCCGGACGGGGCCGACGCGGAGAAGAAGGAAGGCCCGTCGCCCGCCCCGCCGACGCCGAAGCCGACGGCCACCCCCGGCCCGAAGCCGGACCTCGTCATCTGGCACTGGAAGGACGATCGCCTGCAACCGATGCAGCAACTCCAGGCGCCGAGCGACAAGGCGGTCACGTACTCCGCCGTCTACCGCATCAAGGACAAGAAGTTCATTCAGCTCGCCAACGAGAAGATGCGCAGCGCGGCCGTCGCCCCGAAGCAGAAGTTCGCCATCGGCCGCGACGGGCAGCCGTACGAGTACATGAGCAACCTGACCGGCCAGCGGTTCGCCGACATCTCCGTCATCAACCTGACCACCGGCGAGAAGAAGGCGGCGCTCACGAAAGCCCGCTACGTGTTCGGCGCGTCGCCCGCCGGCACGCACTTCCTGTACTACGACGACGGCCACTTCTTCACCTACGACATGGCCGCCGGCAAGGGCACGAACATCACCGAAAAGGTGTCGGCCACCACCTTCATCGACACCGAGGACGACCACAACGTGGCCAAGCCGCCGCGGTCCCCGGTCGGCTGGTCGCGTGATGGCGGCGCCGTGCTGCTGTCCGACGGGTGGGACATCTGGGCGGTGAAGGCCGACGGCAGCGGCGGCACGAACCTGACAACGAACGGCAAGGAGACGGGCACGCGGTATCAGGGCATCGCCCAGTTCGAAGTGGAGCCGAAGCCGGGCTTCGACCTGACCAAGCCGCTGTACGTGGCCAGCTACGGCGAGTGGACGAAGAAGGACGGGATGGTGAAATTGGAAACGGGCAAGCCGGCGGTGGTGCTGCTCACCGGCGACTGCTCGTTCGGCCAGCCGATGAAGGCCCGCGACGCCGACGTGTACGCCTTCACCAAGCAGACGACGATCGAGTCGCCCGACTACCACCTGACCGACGCCGCGTTCAAGGACGCCAAGAAGGTGACGGACGCCAACCCGCAGCAGAAGGACTACCTGTGGACGGCGGGGGTGCGGCTGGTGAACTACACCGGCACCGGCGGGGCGAAGCTGCAAGGCACGCTGCACCTGCCGGCCGGGTACGAGGCGGGCAAGAAGTACCCCACGGTGGTGTACATCTACGAGAAGTTGACGCAGGGCACGCACCGCTACGCCACCCCCAGCTACCGCGGTGGGTTCAGCCCGGCCATCTACACGTCGAACGGGTACGCGGTGTTCAACCCGGACATCACCTACCGCATCAACGACCCCGGCGTGTCGAGCATGGAGTGCATCCTGCCGGCGGTCGATGCCGCGATTGCGACCGGCATTGTCGACCCGGCGAAGGTGGCGCTGCACGGCCACTCGTGGGGCGGCTACCAGACGGCGTTCGCCGTCACGCAGACGACCAAGTTCAAGTGCGCCATCGCCGGCGCGCCGCTCACCGACCTGGTGAGCATGTACAGCAGCGTGTACTGGAACTCCGGGTCGGCCAACCAGCCGATCTTCGAGAGCAGCCAGGGGCGGTTCACCGGCGGGTACTGGGAGCAGCAGGAGGCGTACATCCGCAACAGCCCGGTGTACTTCGCCAAGAACGTGCAGACGCCGCTCCTGCTGCTGCACAACGACAAGGACGGGGCCGTCGATTTCACCCAGGGCGTCGAGTATTACAACACGCTCCGCCGACTGCAGAAGCCGGTGGTGATGCTGCAATACAAGGGGGAGAACCACGGGCTGGCGAAGGCGGAGAACCAGAAGGACTACGCCGTGCGGATGCGGGAGTACTTCGACCACCACCTGATGGGCAAGCCGGCCCCGGACTGGTGGGCCGACGGCGTGCCGCACCTGAAGATGGACGACCACCTGAAAGGGCGGGACAAGTGATGACGGCGAACGGCGCGACGTGAGTCCGCCGGTGCTTC
>JANNQE010001126.1:0-4942 GCA_031441625.1 Planctomycetia bacterium | reverse complement strand
CCGGTGTGGTCCAGCACCGGCGGACTCACGTCGCGCCGTTCGCCAAATCGCCCTACTTCTTCTCGGCCTTCGCCTTGGGCGGGCCTTTCGGTCCGCCTTCGGCCTTCGCCTTGGGGGCCGCACGCTCCTTCCTCTCGGGGGCGTTGGCCGCCTTCGGCGTCTGCGCCTTCTGAGTCAGGCTGGCTTCCGTCCACCACGGGCTGAGCCGCTTGATCTTGTACAGCACCTTCTCGCGGTCGGCACCGGTGGTGGTGCCCAGCTTGGCTTTCAGCTTCCGCATCTTCTTCTTGCGGTGGAACCGCCGCCCCAGTTCGATCTCTCGTTCGATCATGGCCCCGGAAACTCCGTACTGCGTGCGGGTGGCAACGAAATAGAGTGATTACGTTACCACCCGCCGCGGATGTGACAAGGGCGAGACGGCGGTTGGGGTGTCCCAGGCGAGCCGCCGGGTTCTTGAATCACCCGCCGGCTCACCCGCCCGCCGCCCCGCGTCACTTGATGTCCAGCACGACCGGCTTGTCTTTGGTCACGTTCACCGTCCACTTGACGAACGACACTTCCTTCGGCTTCTTCTGGACGATCTCGATCTTCGCCTGACCGACCAGCACGTTCGTACTGAAGGTGCGGGCACCGACCGGGTACTCGCCGAAGAACAGGTCGTTCACCATCACGTGGATCTCCTGGCCCACCCGCGGCGGGGCGGAGTCACTCGCCCTTGTCGCCCTCGGCATCGGCATCGGCCGCACCGGCAACGGTCGCCCGTGTCAGGTTGAGGGCGAGCAACCGGGCCAGCAGGTCGTCGTCGGCGATGTCGGCGGGCCAGCCGTAGGCGGCGAGGACGGCGGCATCGAGCGTGGCGTGGGCGTTGGCCAGCCACGCCGGGCGAGCGTTGTACAGGTTCGTCAGCGTCCGCTTCTTCAACTCGGCGGCGTGTTCCGCCTTCGCCACCAGCCGCGGGTAACGCACGGTGCCGATGCCGCGGGCGTCGGCATCGACCACGAACCGCCGCCACGGCCCGTCCACTGAGCCAGGGAATTCGAGCACCTCAGTGCGGACCCACTCCGGCGGGTTCAGCCAGTTGGTGCGGAGGGTATCGAGCGTCTTCGCGGCAACGGCGATAGCCTCACGGTATGGGCTAGGCGGGCGATTCTATGGGCGGTCGGGTGAAACTCTCTGACCACCCGTTGCAACGGGCGCTCCGAGTTGGCATACTTCGGACATGGCAATTTCCTTCCTGCCCCAAAGCGTCCTCGACCGCTACGAGGTTCACGAATGGAAGCACGCCTGCGCGATTCAATAGCAGGACTTTTGGTGCCTGATGCCCACGAATGTGCGAAAAAATGGTTCATCAATGAGTATACCTGCTGCAGTTGCGGGCATACTTGGTTAGATGAGTATGATGCGTGCTCGGACGACGACTGCCCAAGATGCGGTGCTCGCCACCTGTCACCCCACTCTTCGACACAAACTCTCTCGGGGCAGGTTGACTGTGTGCCATTCATTGTTCAGAATGAACACTAATTCATCTCTCAGGGCAATGGCGTGGCGAGCGTTTGGCGAATCGCCGTGTTAGCCGCCCTCAGCCGATTTACGAGTCGGCACGCGACCCGCTTGGTGGATCGGCAACAGTTCTTGACCGAGGAGCTCAAAGCGATCACGAAGGCGACCGGAAGTCGTGGTGCGACACCGCACCAAACTGCCAGCAAGACTTTGCAAGAGTTGCGAAACGACGGCGTGCTGGAGTTCTTGACACCGGGGAAGTACCTCCTCCTCGACAAACCTCTGGAGGCAGAGTCGGAGGAATTGCCCGACGAGGCATTGGACACGGCTATCCGAGCCGACAAGCTGACATTCTCCTCCGTCGAAACGGGTGACGTACGTGCCATCACTCGCCGCCGTCGAGGTCAGGACCGACTCCGGTCACTTTGTCTGGCAGTATACCGCACGCGCTGCGCGGTTTGCGATGTCGAAGATAACGGGCTACTGATCGCCAGCCATATCGTGGGGTGGGCGGAATCGCCGGAGCATCGAGGATTGCTCGCAAACGTGATCTGCCTGTGTCGTCTCCATGACGCCCTCTTCGAGCGGGGCTATTGGAGTATGAACGATGAACTCGAAATCTTGACAAGAAAGCCTGTCACGAGTGTCTTTCTGACCCACGTATTGGACATGCTTTCCCAATTCACTGCTCCGACAACTCACCCTCCTTCTGCGCAGTTCTTGGCACTGCACAGGAAGAAAGCGGGTTTGCGCTGAAGGTTTGCCGCTGCGGCCAGCCCGTCCAGGTCGAATGCGTGGACCTCCTTCGCCGTGCCGGTGAAGTTGGTGTGGATCTCGAAGCGGTCGAGGTCGCACACGACGAGCAGAGGCGGGTTGCCCAGGCTCTCGCGGTACTGGCAGAGCTGGCGGTAGGCGTCGGCCAGGTTCTTCCGCTTGCCCTTGTACTCCCACCCGAAGCAGTTCCGCCGCCACACGTCGGCGAACCCCTGCCCGCCCGTGTCCTTGCTCACCCCCTTCTCGAACGTGTACCAACTGCCGGTCGGGTCGGCGGCGGCCGGGGTGGGTTCGCCGAGCACGGCGCACACGTCGAGGAAGTGTTCCTGACACGCGGCCCGCTCCTTCAGGTCGGCCGGCTTCCACTTGGCAATGAACTGGTGCGGGGTCATGGCGGGTGCTCGGTGGGTGCCCGCAGAGTGTACCCGGCGGCGGGTCGCCCGTCTTCCCCGCCGTGGCGTTGGAATGAGTTCAGTCGGCCGGCGGCGGGGTGAACTGTGTCCGGACCGGACTCCGGAAGCGGGTCGATTCCCATCCACTCCCGCTCGCCGACCGACGCCTGAAACGACACCGGCCGCGAACCGCCGGCCGGAAACGAAACCACCCCCGGCGGTCGGCCGGGGGTGGCGGGTCATGCCGAGTGGGCGATGCAGAATTTGAACCTGCGACTTCGTCCGTGTGAATCCCACCCGCGATCACCTCGGAAACGCTCCAAACCACTACGTTTCCAGGCTTTTTACGTTACCCACCCGCTTTGCATCGGTCAACACACGTTGCGCGGAAATGCCTGGAATTGTGGACATTCCACACCCAACTGTGGAAGGGTGTGGACCGACTGCACCCGATCAACTGAATGAAAGCCGCGGCACTTTCGGGGCACGTCAGATCAGCACCTTCAGCACGAACCGCTGTTCCCCCAGTTGGAACCGACACGCCTTCTCCACCACCAGCGGTTTCACCAGTCGAATCCAGAGGCCGTTGGTGGAGCGGTTGTTCTGAATCTGCCAGCGGCCGTTCGCGTCCTTGCTCACCTTGGCGTGCTTCGGGCTGACGAAGGGGTCGTCGGTCGGCACGATCTCGCACTGGTTCGGGTCCCGTCCGATCCAGTACTCGTTCCGCATGAGGGGGATTTTCGCCCCGTCGTCGTGCGGAGTGACTTCGACGAGAGCCGGGTCGGGCGGGCGGACCCCACCGGCAGAGCGAACGACGGGACCAGCGCCGGGGAGCACCGTCCGCATGCTCTCCACCGGCGGCGGCGGGGGTGCGGCGGCGGCCGTGACAGGGCCTGCGGGCACGAACCGATACCGCGTTCGTCCGACGAGCACCTCCGTGCCCGGTTGGAGGAACAGCCGCTCGACCGAAACGAAAGTGCCGTTCGTGCTCCCCAGATCGGCCACCTGCCAGCGGATCAGCCCGGCGTCGTTCGGCACGCGGCTGAGTTCGACGTGCTGCTTCTTGGAGATTTGCGGGTCGTGCGGGATGCGGATGTCGCCTTCCGCCCGGGCGATGACGTACCGGTCGCCCCGCAGGGGGATGATCTCCCCGCCGGGGTCGCCGTCGAACAGGACGCACAGCAAGGCCATCGGCGGGCGGTGGATCGGGCGGAACGCGGCGGTGCCGTCGGCCGCGGTGGTCGCGAGGGCCCCGCCGGCGGGGGCGGCGGGTGGGCCACTGGCGGCGGCCGCGGCGGGGTGGCCGGGGATCACCGTCTGCATGGCCAGCAGGGCGGCGGCTTCTTCTTCATTCGCGTCGAAGAAGAAGCCGGGGGCGCGAGCGTCGGTCATGGCGGCACCGTGTCAACAGGGCACGTCGGCCCGTCACTTGCGGGTGGCGGAAGTCTCGGCGACGTACCCGATGATCCAAGCGTATTGCCCGTTACGGGCGAAGGCGACGGTCTTCCCCTCCGCGGCGAGGTCGAGTCCGGTCGCCACCGCCTTCAGGATCTGCACGCCGGCGAACAGTTGGTCGCGGGTGTACACCTTCTTCACCGCCTCCACCTCCTTTTCGGCGGCCTTGCGGGCGGCCTCGTCGGCGATCCCGGACAGGTCCGGGGTGGGCACGGTGTCGCCGGCCGCGAGCATCTTCTCGACGGCCGCCAGGTCGCCCACCGCCAGCGGGGTGAACGCCGAGCGGTCGGCCGGGTGGGCCAGGGTGGCCACCGCCCACGCGACCCCGCCGCTCAGGTACACGTGCTTCTTCTTGCCGAACCCGGCGTCCTGGGCGAACGCCGTCTTCACCGCCGGGGCCAGCTCGGCGTCCCGCAGTTTCACCGCTTCGGTCAGGAAGTCGCCCCCCTTCTTCTTCACCGCCGCGGCGAACGTGCTGGTGCCGTAGGGGACGGCGAACGTGACGGCCCCCTTCTCCCCGCGGAACCCGCCCTTCGTGTTCCCCCCGCCCACGTCCACCAGCAGCCCGTCGGCGGTGTGGGCGGGCGGCAGGGTGCCGGTGATGCTCAGCCCGGCCTCACGAGCGGCGTCCAGGAACACCACCTCCAACCCGGCTGCCTTCTTGACGGCCGCACTCAGCACCTCCTGATTCTGCTTCACGACCTCGGCGTTGCCGGCGTTGGCGGCGAGCAACCCGCTGCTGCCGACCACCGACACGTTCGCCGCCGGCACCTTGTGCTCGGTCGTCATCAGTTTGACGAACTCGGCGACGGCCGCGGCCG
>JANNQE010001125.1:0-21516 GCA_031441625.1 Planctomycetia bacterium | reverse complement strand
CTTGCGACCTGGATGCGTTGGCCCGGTCGCAAGCTCCCGGCGATGACAAAGTTCACGGGATCCCATCGGTACCTTTCTCCCACAGGTTGCGGCTCACTTCTCCTTCTTCGGCGGCTGCCACTCCTTCTGCGGCGGGGGCGGCTCGACGCCCTTCAGGTCGAGCGTGGAAATGGCGTTCGTCTTCAGGTCCACCACGCGGATGCGGTGGGCGTTCGTGTCGGCGATATACAGCTTGCCGGCGGCCACGCTCATCCCCCCCGGCTCGTTCACCGCCGGGTCCTTCGCCTCGCCCCCCAGCAGCGTCTTCACCTTCTTCGTCGCCGGGTCGTACTCCTTCAACTTGTTGTTGTAGGTGTCGGCGATGAGCAGCTTGCCGCCGACGACCGTCACGCCGAGCGCGTGTTGTAGCTTCGCCTCGTCCGCCTCGCCGTCCTTGTCTCCGAAGTAGAAGAGTGACCCTCGGCCCGGCTTACCCAAGAGCGTCGTCACTCGCCCCTCGCCGTTGAGCGGCACCCGGCGGATGGCGCTGCCTTCGCTGTCGGCCACATACAGGTACTTGTCGTCGGCGCTCAGGCCGGACGGCTGGCCGAAGTTGGCCGCGTAGTGCGGGCCGTCGTCGATGTTCTCCCGCCCGGTGCCGGCGAACGTCTGAATCTTCTGCGCCTTCAGGTCGTAGGTCCAAATCTGGTGGTGCCCGGCCATGGCGATGAAGAGGGTGTTGCTCACCTTCAGCAGATCCCACGGGCTGTTCAGGCCGGTCTTGAGCGGGTCGGCAGGCGCGTCGGTGTCGCGGGTGTCGCGGGCCTGGGTGCCGGTGCCGGCGACGGTCTTCACGGTCCCCGCTTTCAGGTCGGCGGCGCGGATCGTGTGGTTCTTGCGGTCGGCGATGTACAGGGTGTCGCCGTCGAGGGCCATGCCCTGCGGGTCGTCGAACTGAGCGTCGGCGAACTTGCCGTCCTTGTTGCCCGGCGTGCCGGTGCCGATGACCGCCTGCTTCTCGCCCTTCAGGTTGGTGACGACCACCCGGTGGTGGGTGCTGTCGGCGACGAACAGGCGGTCGGTCTTTTCGTCCGCGAGGATTTTGCCGGGGAAGAAGAGGGGCGTGTCGCCCGCTTCGCGATAACGGACCAGGTCGAACCGCAGCGGCGTCTCGTTCAGCACCTTCTTCGCCTTCGCCTCGGCGATCAGCTTGCCGATGACTTTGTCCATCACGTCGAAGTTGCCCTCGCCGGAGACGGTGCCGATGTAGTTGCCTTCGGCGTCCACGAGGGCGAACGTCGGCCACGAACTCACGTCGAAGGCGTCCCACACTTTGTGGTCGCCGTCGTTCACGACCGGGTGCGCGATCTCGTACCGCAACACCGCCTTGCGGATGCTCTTGGTGTCCTTCTCGTTGTCGAACTTGGCCGAGTGGACGCCGATCACCACCAGCTCGTTCGGGTACTTCTTCTCCAGCTTGGCCAGGTCGGGTAGAATGTGGATGCAGTTGATGCAGCACAGCGTCCAGAAGTCGAGCAGCACGATCTTGCCCTTCAGGTCGGCCATCTTGATCGGCCCGGCGGTGTTCAGCCAGTCCAGCTTCTCAGCGAACTCGGGCGCTTTCACCCGCTCCTTCGGGGGGTCCTGGGTGGCGGACAGTTGGCGGACCTGGATCGGCTGAGGTGAAGTCATCAGAACGACGATCAGAATCCCTAGCACAAGCCCGCCGGCCAGTACAGCCGGCAGAACCCAGCGGCGGGCGGAAGATGCGGACGAACTCACGGGCGGCCTCCGGAGAGCAGGGCAGACGGCGAATGTTATGGTAGACGATCGGGCGGGCGGGGCGTATCGGGAAAAGGGTGGGAAGAAGACCTCACCCCCCGGCCCCCACACCAAGACATGGAGAGGGGGCCGGGGGGTGAGGTCCGAACTTCAGCGCCAACAAACCCGCCCGCCCCCCGTTCACACAATTGACGCGGGCGTGCGGCCCGTGTTAGGGTGACGAACCTTCTGCCCGGCCGCTCGCAAGCCGGGCCACATGCAGGCGAGACGCAACATGGCCAAGACCATCGGCGTGTGGGGCATCGACATCGGCCAGTGCGCGCTGAAGGCGCTCCGCCTGGAAGTGATCGACGGCCAGCCCACGGCCACCGCCTTCGACTACATCGAGCACCCGAAAATTCTGTCCCAGCCGGACGCCGACCCGGACGCCCTCACCCGCGAGGCGCTCGAGACGTTCCTGGCCCGCAACCCGGTCGGCCGCGACCACGTGGCCATCGGGGTGCCCGGTCAGGCCGGGCTGGTGCGGTTCGTGAAATTGCCGCCGGTGGAAGAGAAGAAGGTGATGGACATTGTGAAGTTCGAGGCCAAGCAGCAGATCCCGTTCCCGCTCGAAGAGGTGGTGTGGGACTTCCAGCGGTTGAGCGACAAGCAGGAGGTGATCGGCGGGTTCGCCATGGAGACGGAGATCGGCCTGTTCGCCATGAAGCGGGACATCATCAACCGCCACCTGGCGCACTACCAGGGGGTGAAGTCGGAAGTGCACATGGTGCAAATGGCCCCGCTCGCCCTGGCCAACTACGCCACCTACGAGTTGCTCAAGAAGCGGGGCGGGGACACACCGGAGGAGGCGACGGGCGACCTGCCGCCCGGCAAGAAGAAGCGGTGCGTGGTCATCCTGGACATCGGCACCGAGGGGTCGAACCTGCTCATCACCGACGGGGCGAAGGTGATCTGGCAGCGGCCGGTGCCGCTCGGCGGGAACAACTTCACCCGCGTGCTCACCAAAGAGATGAAGCTCACCTTCGCCAAGGCCGAGCACCTGAAGCGGAACGCCGCCAAGAGTCCGGACCTGGCGCAAATCCTGAAGGCCCTCCGCCCGGTGCTGACCGACTTCGTGGGCGAAGTGCAACGCTCGCTCGGCTACTTCACCAACACCCACCGCGACGCGCACGTGGCGTACATGGTCGGCCTCGGCAGCGCGTTCAAGCTGCCGGGGTTGCAGAAGTACCTGGCCGAGAAGCTCAGCCTGGAGGTGAAGAAGCCGACGCACATCGACGGCGTGCAGGGCGAGGCGGTCCTGACCGACGCCGTGTTCATGGAGAACGCGCTCACCTTCCCGGTCGCCTACGGGCTGGCCCTGCAAGGGCTGTCGTCCCTCGAAGTGGACCCCGACCAGCAGAAGCGGTACGCCCTGCTGCGGACCAACCTGCTGCCGAGCGAGATCCACGTGGACCGCATGATCCGGGCGAAGAAGCCGTGGGCGGCGGCGACGGCCGCGTGCCTGCTGCTCGGCGTCGGGGCGGTGGCCATGGGGTTCGGCTGCCAGTACGGGGCGGCCACCGACCCCGGCCTCCTGAAGGCCATCTCCGACGCGAAGGCGGCGAGCAAGGAGAGCGCCGACCGCAAGACGGCCTACGAGGGGGAAGAGCGGAAGGTGGGAACCAAACTGGGCGAGGTGAAGGCGCTCGTGGCCGGCAACGAGGAGCGGCTGAACTGGGTGCGGATGCACGAGGTGATCGCCACCGCCATGCCCCGCCCGCCGCTCGTGTCCGGCGTCACCCCCGACGGCAAGAGCTTCGTCTTCATCACCGGGCCGGACGGCAAGACGCCGGTGGACGTGGGCAACATGTACCTGCCCGTCCGCCAAGAGAAAGACAAGGAGACGTGGAAGGCCCAACTGGAGTACGTGGCGGAGGGCGAGACGTACGAGGCCATCGTGCGGTACGCCCAGCGGGTGAAGGCGGGCGTGCCGGCCGACCGCCTGTACGAGAACACCAAGGTGGAGCGGCTGCCGCTGGTCAACCTGGAGGCCATCGACTGCCGGTGGACGGACAACCTGCAACAGTTCCTGGACACGGCCAACACCGAGGCCAAGCGGGGCGGGCTGAACATCGTCCAGGACCTGATGGACGAGCGGACCTTCAAGGTGAAAGTGAAGGTGAAGGACGCCGACGGCAAGGAGGAGCAGAAGGACGAGGAGGTGAAGCTGGCGACCGAGCGGGATGCGTCCGACACGCCGAACGCCAAGCCCACCGCCCCGTGGCACAAGTTCAACCCGAAGGCCCCGGCGGGGGCCGGCTGGGTGGTCGAGGTCCGCGGGTACACCTACCACACCGACGGGTACGAGTTCGTGCGGTACACGCTGGTGCGGAACCTGCAAGAGGCCGGCCTGAAGTACGCCCAGGAGACCGACCCGAACAAAGCGGGCAAGTACATCCCCGACCTGCAAGACCCGCGGAAGGACCCGGTGCTGGGCAAGGTGAGCCACTCGTTCCTGTACGCCCAGAAGGTGACGAAGGCGAACGACCCGGCCCGCAAGGACCAGCCGATCACCCTCACCCTCGCCGCCACCAGCACCATCGACCGGCTGGTCGCCGGCACCCCGGCGGCCACTGGCGGCACCGATGGCGGGACGCCCGGCGGCGGCGGTAGCCCCGGTGTCGGCCCCGGCGGTCCCATGGGGACTGGTGTGGGTGGCTCGCCGGAAGGGAATTCGCCCGGCGGTCCCGGCGGCACGCCCGGTGCCGGCTGGGCCGGCCTGCTCCGCGGCGGGTCGGCCGCGTCCACCCTCGGCGGCGGCTTCTTCGGCGGCGGCGAGGAAGGCCCCGGCGGCATGCCGGGTGTTCCCCCCGGTGTCGTGCCGGGCGGTCCGCAGGGTGTCGGGCCGGGCGTCGGACCCGGTGTCACCCCCGCCAACCCGAAGAACGCCAAACAGTTGACCGAGTTCGTCGTTTACTTCATCTGGATGGAGCCGAGCGCCGCCGACCCGGCCGCCGCCCCGAAGTAACCCGTCCCGACACCCCGTACACCCCCGACACCCCCCGGGCGCACCCTCATGGCCAGCCAAAGCCCAGCGGTGAAATACCACTTCTGGATCCTGTTCATCGCCACCCCCGTGTTCATCGTACTGGCCTTCGTCCTCATGTGGGCGATGGTCGGCGGGGCGCTCGCCAAAGCCAAGGAGGACTTCAACTCGGCCAAGAGCGGGCTGGGCGGCCCGGTCAAGTCCGCCGGCGACCTGAAGGCGGTGGGCGACAAAGTCGGCGCGCTCGAAGAGGACCGCAAGACCCTGTGGCAGCAGAGCTACGAGGAGCAGAAGGCGGCCGGCGTGTTCCGCTGGCCGGTCAGCTCGGCCAACCTTGCGTTCAACAACGAACTGCCGTTCGTGCCGGTCGAGGACGGCAAGCCGGCCAACCCGAACGGCCCGGAGGAGAAGAAGTTCGGGGACAAGTTCACCCTGCAAAAGCGGGTGACCGAGCCGCCCGTGCTGAAGGACGCCTTCGACAAGGCGTACGCCGAACTGGAGAAGGGGAACGAGAAGACGGGGGCGGTGGGCATCGCCCCCACCCGGTACGCCGGCGGGGCGTACTGGTCCGTTCTCCGCTCGGTCACCGACTGGGGCACCATCGCCGCCGAGCCGGAGCCGTTCTGGCTGGCCCTCGAAGACTACTGGGTGCAGCGCGGCCTGCTCGCCCCCATCGCCAAGGTGAACGCCGCCGCCGCCGAGTTCGCCGACGTCACCCCGAAAGACGCGGCGGGGGCCGAGCTGAAGCGGAACCTCCGCACCCGCACCTGGGACCTCGACCTGGAGGTCGAGACCAAGGGGCCGAAGCAGTTCCTGAAAGGCGAGCTGCGGAACCGCACCGCCCGCCTGCAACCGCTCGGCGTGAACAAGGCGATGAAGGTGAAGGTGTGGTTCAAAGTGCCGCAGGGGTTGGCGGAGCTGAAGAAGGAGTTGGCCAACAAGTCGTGGCTGATGGAGCCGGACCAGAAGAGCCAGGAGGCTCGAAAGGTGCAGATCGAGCGGGGCGTCGCCCAGTTCAAGTGGCCGGCTCCGGACGTGCTGTTCGAGATCCGCGGGGAGAGCGTCCAGGGGAAGGCGGCGCTCGCCTGCTCGCCGCAAGAGATCAACGTCAACACCGTCGCCGAGATCGCCCGCGTGGTGCAGGTGTTCGACGAGGCGACCGTCCCCGTGCGGCTGGTGAACACCATCGAACTGAACACCCTCGACCACCGCAACCGGGCCGCCACCCTCGAACTGCCCAAGCACATTGAGGCGGACGAGGCGTCCAACCCGACGACGCCCACTGACCCGGCGGGCAGCCCCGGCGCTCCGGGGATGCCGCCTGGTCTGGCCGGGGGCGGCGGCCCCCGCGGCGGCGGGCCGGACGGCGAGGAAGGCCCCCGCGGGCCGGGAGCGACGGGGGGGGCGGGCGTCGCCGGCCGCAAGACGGGCAACGCGGCCGCCGTCCTGCTGGCCAACAAGATGCGGTACCTGAAGCGGACGGACGACGTGCGGCGGATGCCGGTCGGCGTGGCGGTGGTCATCGACAACGACTACACCAACGACCTGATGGTGGCGTACACCAACTCGCCCCTGCGCTTCCAGATCACGCAGACGCAGTGGGCGCGGTACAAAGGCACCCTGCCGGGCGTCGGCGGAGCCGCCCTCCCGCCGTCGACCGGCCCCGGCGTGCCCGGCGTGCCCGGCGTGCCCCTCGGCGGCCGCGGCGGCCGCGACGGTGACGACGAAGGCTCGGTGCCCGGCATGCCCCCCGGCGTCGGCCCCGGTTTCCCCGGCGGGCCGGGCGGCACCGTGACCGGCACGTCGGGTGCGCTGCCCGGCGAGGCCAACTCGAACCTGTGCGAGTTCGCCCTGTTCGGCATCGTCTCCCTCTATGAGAAAGTGCCGGCCAAGACGGACGACGAGAAGAAGAAGGACGAGGAGGGCAAGGACGGCGAGAAGAAGGACGAGAAGAAGCAGCCCGACCCGATGAACAAGCCGGACGAGAAGAAGGACGAGAAGAAGCCGGACGACGGCAAGAAGGACCCGACGGCCACCCCGCCGACGGACGGCGAGAAGAAGGCCCCCGCGGCGGCCCCGACCGCCCCCGGCAAGTGACCCGAAACTGTCGCCGGCCTCTGTGAGGCCGGCGACAACAGAACATTCGCCCACCGACCCACGACCCACCCTTCCCCAACGGGGATGTACCCATGGCCAAGACCGACTTCAAAGCGATCCTGCTCGCCCGCGGGGAGAAGTTCCTCCTCCTCGGGGCGATCGGCCTCGGCGCGATCCTGCTGGTATGCGGCGTCGTCAGTGCGCTCGACAAGGGCAACCCGACGGTCGCCGCCGGCGAACTGAAATCCGGTGCAGCCAACATCCGCTCCAACCTGAACAAGCAGGACGCCCCGCCGACCACCCCGAAGCCGCCCCTCCCGCAGTACACACACGTGACGGCCAAAGACTTCCAGGTGGCCACCAGCACCCCGTTCGAGCCGACCACATGGCCGGACCGCTTCCGCACCATGCCCGAGGCGCTGCCGCCCATCGACTCCCAGATCGACCTGTTCCTGGTGAGCGTCCGCAAGCAGGCCCGCGACAACTTCGTCAAGGACGAGGACGGTAACATCCTCGACTACCTGGCCCAGTGGATCACCCAACAACTGGACCCGAAGATCGACCCGAGGCAGGTCAAAAAAGACCTCCAGGACAGCGTCCGAGGCGCCCCCCGCCGGCGGCCCGGTGCCGGCAACCAGCCGGGCGGGAACCCGCCGGGCGGCAACCCCCCTCCCGGTGCCGGCGGCGGCGGTCGGGGCGGCGCGCCGGGTGCGGGCGGGCAGGGCGGCGGGTTCGGCGGCAACGACGAAGGCGGCCCCGGACCCGGCATGAACTTCGGTGCCGGCAACTTGGCCAACAAGAAGACCTCCGAAACGGTCGTCGAGTGGAAGAAACTGTCCGAGGTGCTGGAGTCGAACAAGGTGGCGCTGCCGGCGTACGGCGTGTTCCCGTCACGGATGGCCGTGGTGTATCTGGCGTACCCGCTCGAAGAGCAGTTGAAGGAGATCCAGCGGGCGCTGCGGCTGCCCAACTTGCGGCAGGCCATCGCCGAGACCGCGCCGGACAAGCTGTACGCCACCGACCCGGACACGGGCAAGATCGTGCTGTACAGCTCGCTCATCACCGGCGGGGCGGCTCCGGGCGGGGTGGGTGGCGGGGTCGGTGGTGCGCCGGGCGGGCCTCCGGGCGTCGGCCCCGGCGGGCCTCCGGGCATTGGAATGGGGCCGGGCGGCCCCCGTGGTGAGGGCGGCCCCGGTCCCGGTGCTGGCCCCGGCGGCGGGGCGGGCGGCACGCTGACGGCCAGCAGTCTGGCGTCTCCGGTGTTCGCCGGGTTCGTCGTCCAGCGGCGGAAGATCGTGAACGGCGAGCGGGGCGAGTGGGAGGAGTTCGACCACGCCGACCGCTACTACAACGAGTTCACCCTGTACGACGCGCCGACCAAGCCGGACACCGGTTACCTGCCGTACTTCCTGCGGCCGGACCAGGGGCTGGCCGCCCCCATGCCGCAGGTGGCCCCGAACTTCACCAGCGTGGCCCAACTGGCCGAGGGCGAGCGGAAGCCGCAACTGAACAAGGAGGGCAAGCCGTACTACCCCGAGCAGGTGCGGATGCCGTCCATCGGGGCCGACTTCGAGGCGCTCGAGAAGTTGCTCAAGCCGGTGACGAAGAAAAACCCACTGCCGGGGATGACGCGGAACCCGACCAACCCGTACGGGATCGGCGGCGGCACGAGTGGCACCTACCTCCCCGGCGGGGGCGGGGGGGACAACGACGAGGGGTCGGGAGCGCTCGGCGGCGGGTTCGGGATGCCGCCCCGTGGCCCCGGCGGCCCCGGCGGGCCGGGCGGTGGTGTCGTGGGCGGCGGTGCGGTCGACGCGAACAAGAGTCCGCTGGCCGTCAAGCACATGCTCATCCGCTTCCTGGACACCGACCTGCTGCCCGGCGTGTCGTACCAGTACCAGGTGAAGGTGAAGCTGCGGAACCCGAACTTCAACAAGAAGAAGGACGTGGCCGACGAGAAGCTGGCCGAGAAGGAGTTCATCGAGTCGGCCTACTTCCAGTGCCGCCAGACGCTGTCCGTGCCGGGCGAGTCGCACATGTACGCCGGCAACTTGAAGGAGTACGAGAAGAAGGTGATCGACCTGAAGGACCAGGTGAAGAAGGACAACAGCGACCGGGCCGGGCTGATCGCCCCCGACCGCCTGGACAAGCTGTTCGAGACGCAGGCGGTGAAGGACGGCAAGCGGGCGGTGGTGCAGATGCAGAAGTGGGTGTACTCGGCCAGCTTCGGGGCCGAGGAGGAGCGGATCGGCGCGTGGGTGCAAGCCGAGATGCCCGTCACCGTCGGCGAGTACATCGGCCGCCGCACGCTCGTCGAGTTGCCCCTGTGGAAGGCCGCCCTCGGCAAGTACCAGCTCACCCCCACGAGCAAGATGCTGGTGGCCGGCTGGCCGCTCAAGGACGTGCCCAACCAGCCGGTCGGCCGGCCCGTGGACTTCCGCACCCGCCACGTGCTCCTGGACTTCGAGGGCGGGCGGGTGAGGACCCGCGTGGACGACAAGAGCATCGACGACGAGGCGGCCACCGAGCTTCTCATCCTCCGCGACGACGGCAAGCTGGAAGTGCGGAAGGAGGTGGCCGACGCCGAGGTGGCCGAGCGGAAGACCCGCGACAAGAATTGGAAGGACTGGATCGCCGAGGTGCGGAAGGAGTCCAACCTGGGCAGCGGCCCCGGCCCCGGCGGGCTCGACCCCGGCCGCGGCGGGTCGCCGGGCGGACCCGGCGGACCCGGTGGACCCGGTGGCGGCGGCACCGGGAAGTAGCAACGCCGTTCAATCCCCGCGGGCACCGAACCGGCCGGTTCGGTGCCCGCGGCCGTTTCTGGACGGGTCCAGCACCGGCGGACTCCCCTCGCGCCGTTCGCCGGTTGGTGGCTTGCCCCCCGCCCGCGCGTCGGCCACACTTGTTGACGCCCCCTCCCACGGCGTCACGTCATGCCCCGCACGCTCCCCCTCCTGCTCCTGTTCGCCGTCTCCGTTTCCGCCGCCGACTGGCCGGACGTGAAGCCGTCCGTGTTCGAGCCGGACAGTCCCGAAGCCAAAGCCTTCCCGAAAATGGTAGCCGCCGATCAGCGGAAGCGGATGCAGGAGGCGAACGAGCGCGAGTCCAAACTCTTCGCCGCGATCAAGACCAAAGCCGAGTGGGAGAAGTACCGCGACGACCGCATCACCAAGCTCCGCGAGTCGCTCGGCACCTTCCCCGCCGTGCCCAAGAACATGAAGGTGGTGACGACGAAGACCATCGACGGCGACGGGTTCGTCATTCGCAACACGCTGTACGAGTCGCGGCCCGGCTGGTGGGTGACGACGAACCTGTACTTGCCCGCGAAGCCGCCCGAGAAGATGCCGGGCATCGTCATCGCCCACTCGCACCACGGCGGCAAGAGCGGCGGCGAACTGCAAGACATGGGCATGACGTGGGCGCGGGCGGGCGTGGCGGTGCTGGTGCCCGACCAACACGGGTACGGCGAGCGGCGGCAGCACGACTTCAACAGCGACAAGGACTTCCCCAAGCCGTTCAAGGCCGGCCGCCAGGACTACTTCTTCCGCTACATGTCGAACCTGCAACTGTCGGCCGTCGGCGACAGCCTGATGGGGTGGATGGCGTGGGATCTGATGCGGGGTGTCGATGTGCTGCTGCAACAGCCGACCATCGACCCGAAGCGGATCATCCTGATGGGCAGCGTGGCAGGTGGCGGTGATCCGGTCGGCGTGACGGCCGCACTCGACGACCGCATCGCCTGCGTGGTGCCGTTCAACTTCGGCGGGTGGCAGCCGGAATCGAGCGTGCTGGAAAACCCCGACCGCGACTTCGCCTGGTTCGGTGACGGCTACTGGGAAAGCACCCGCGGGCTGCGGGGCGGGGCGGATGGCGGGTTCGCCCATTTCGTCATCGTCGGCAGCGTGGCCCCGCGGAAGGTGCTCTACAGTCACGAGTTCGCGTGGGACGCCAAGACCGACCCCGCGTGGCCGCGGCTGCAAAAGGTGTTCGACTTCTACGACGCGAAGGACTCTCTCCGGGTGGCTCACGGGGCCGGCACGGTGCGGGCGAGCGGGTCGGGCAACACCCACTGCAACCACATCGGGGCCGAACACCGCAAAATGATTCACCCGGCGCTGAAGGAATGGTTCGGCATCCCGATCCCGACCGAGTACAGCAAACCGCTGCCGTCGAGCGACCTGAAGTGCTGGACCGACGACGCGCGGAAGGAGTTGAAACCGAAGACGCTCGCCGAGGTGCTGGCCGGGCGGCGGGGGCGAGCCGAGCGGCGTGAGCCGCCGGTTGACTGGACGAAGTTGCTCGGCGACACGGAACCGGTGAAGCCGGAAGTGCTGGAAGGCAAGGCCGAACAAGTGGCCGGCGGGAAGCTGGTTCGCTTCGCCCTCACCACCGATCCGGGCATCACCGTGCCGCTGCTGCTCATCACCCCCGACAACGCCGAAGGAAAAACGCCGGCGGTGGTGATGGTGGCGAGCGGCGGGAAAGCGGGCTTCCTGAAAGAGCGTGGCGAAGCACTGACTGAGTTCCTGAAGGCGGGGTTGGCGGTCTGTCTGGTCGATGTCCGCGGCACGGGTGAGACGCGGCCGGGCACGAGTGCGGATCGCGGTAGCAACCGCACCAGCGTTTCACAACAGTCCCTCATCCTCGGTCAGCCGATGCTCGGCGCTCAACTCCGCGACCTGCGATCCGTGCTGAAATGGCTCGCCGCCCGCGACGGCATCGACGGCAAACGCCTCGCCGTGTGGGGCGACTCGTTCGCCAAGGTGAACGTGAAAGACACAGTCGTGGCGGTGCCGCTGGACGTGGACGGGCCGGCGATCAGCGAACCGGGCGGGGCGAACCTGGCACTGCTGGCCGGGCTGTTCGACGAGAACGTGAAGGTGGTCTACGCCCGCGGCGGCATCGACCCGAACGACCCGCTCACCGGCAGCGCGTACCTCTGGCTGCCGCACGACGCGGTGGTGCCCGGCCCGACGCCGGTGGGGTCGCTCTTCCGGCTCCTCGGCTGGGCGAAGGCGTCGAAGTACGAGGCGACAGTGGACGTTCACAACAAGGCGACCGGTGACAAGCCGTTGTCACCGGCCGACGCGGCGAAGTGGGTCGCCGAGAAACTGAAGTAGGTGCCGCCGCCTCCGGGAGCGCGGGCGTCCCGCCCGCTCGGATGCGGGCCAGAGGCCCGCGCTCCCGGTCGAACGGCACGCGGCATCTATTCACTTCTTCACCGTCCACACCATCATCCCCGGCGTGCTCGTGCGGATGCTGTACAACACCCCGCCGCCGGTGATGTACAGCGTCTTGCGGTCCTCGCCTCCGAACGCGCAGTTCGTCACCTCGTCCGTCGGCACCGGCAGGAACTCCAGCAGCTTGCCGTCCGGACTCAGCACATAAATGCCGCCCTTCACGTCGGCCGCGGGTTCGGCCGGCGGGTTCGCTTTGTTCAGCCCGCCGGCGACGTACAGCCGCCCCTTCTCGTCCTGCTTCAACCCGTCCGGCCCGCGGCCCTTCCCCCAGTCGTACACCTTCGTCTTGCTCTTCACGTCCACCTCGCCGTCCTTCAGGTCGAACCGCCACAGGGTGCGTGCCCCGCCGGTGTCGTTGTTGTTGTCGGCCACGTACAGCAGCTTGTCGTCGGCCGACACCAGCACGCCGTTCGCCCGCTCCACCTCGCGGCCGATCACCCGGTGAACCTTGCCGTCGGTGTCGATGCGGTAGACTCCCTCGACCGTCTTGCCGTCCTTGTCCAGTTGCTCCATGCCGTCGCGCGGGCCGTACCGCGGGTCGCTGAAGTAGATGCGGCCTTTGCCATCCACGGTGATGTCGTTCGGCTGGTTGTACTTCTTCCCGCCGAACGAGTCGGTCAGCACGGTCAGTTTGCCGTCCGGTGTGGTGCGAGTCACCCGCCGTTGCACCGGTTCGCACGCCAGCAGCCTGCCGTCGCGGTCGAACAGCAGGCCGTTGGTGCCGGCGTCTTTCCGGTGAACCGAACTCTTGCCGTCGGTGTCCAGTCTGTTGATGTGGCCGTTGCCACTCGAGAGCACGCCGAGCTTCGGGTCCCAGGCTGGGCCTTCGCCGGCGACGCCCTTCTCGGCGACGACTTTCAGTTTGGCCCCCTTCTCGAAGATCGGGTCTTCGGCGAGGGCGACGGCGGGGATGAGCAGGCCGAGCACGGCCACGGGAACACGCATGGGAAGGCCTCGAAACGAGAGGAATCGGGTGAATTGACAAACCCGACCCGACCGATAGGTTGAGAGTATCAGGCCCGATAGCCAAGTGGTAAGGCAACGGTTTGCAAAACCGTCATCCCCGGTTCAAATCCGGGTCGGGCCTCTGAGATGCGAAGCGATGCCGGCCGGTGCCTTCGAGCGCCGGCCGCTTCTTTTCCAGGGTTTTCCGCCAGTTCGACCGCCCCGCGTTGATCGCTGTTCAGTTGACTCACGAAGACTCGACCCGAACGACCGCCGAACGTTGCCGAGGTGCCAGTCGGCGGAGGCGCGTCACTCCGCCAACTTCACCTTCGCCTTCACCTCGTCCAGCCGCCCCTTCTCCCGCCCGACGTGCGACCCGCGGTACAGGTCCGCCGCCTTCCGCCACGCCTCGGCCGCCCGCTTCTTGTCCCCCTGCCGGAAGGCCACATCCCCCAGGTGGTCCCACACGATACCGTCGCCGGACGCATCCGGCATCGACACCGCCGTCTCCAACAGCGCGCGGGCCTCCTTCAACTTGCCGCGGCGGAACAGCGCCCACGCCAGGCTGTCCTGGTACCCGGCGTTCTCGGCGTCCGGGTCGCCCTGCCGCCCCCGCTCCCAGGCGTCGATCTCGACCGCCCGCCGCAGGAGCGTTTCCGCCTCGTCCAGCTTGCGGTTCTGGTCGGCCAGCTCGTACCCCAGGTTGTTCAGCACCGTCACGTCGTCCGGGGCGGCGTCGAGCAGCTCCCGCCAGATGGCCTCCGCCTCGGCGTACTTCTTCTGGTAGTTCAGCGTGGTCGCCTTGGCGACGAGCAGCGTCCGCTGTTCGGCCGGCGTCAGCCTGTCGTTCGTCAACCCGGTGTCGCACTCCTTGATGGCGGCGGCGTGGTCGCCGAGGATGTTCAACACCCGCACCCGCATCGATTGGATGTTCGGCGTGTTCCCCAGGTCCTGCTGTTGGAGAGCCTTCAGCGCCTGCGGTTTCCGCCCGAGTTCGGCGTAGGCGATGGCGGCCTGCGCCACGATGTGCGGGTAGAAGCGGCCGGCGTCGGCGTGGCTCAGCCGCTCGCTCTTCTCGATGATCGAATCCCATTCGCGGAGGTGGGCGTGGGCGGCGATGGTCAGCCCCTTCACCCGCACGTCCTTCACCCGCTTCATGGCGGAGCGTTCCAGCAGGTCGGCCACGGCACTCATGTGCCCGTCGCGCTCGGCGAGGCCGTACAGCAGCTCCAGCGTGTCGGTGTGCCGCACAATGCCGGCGGTCAGGTCGGCGGACGCCTGCGTGATGAGCTTGTCGGTGAACGTCGGCTTCATCCGCCGCACGGCCTGGGTGAACAGCCGGCTGCGGGCGACGGCGTCGGCGTTCACCTTCGCGTCCGGGGTCGGCTCCTCCCCGCCGTCCGGCCGCACCGCCTTGTACGCGCGGTCGAGCAGGTCGAGCAACTCCTTCGGCTTGTCGGCGTCGCGGTAGGCGGCGGTGAGCACGCGGTACTCGTCCGGCGTAGTGCCCTTTTCAATCAACTTGCGGAACGTCTCGTGGACGACGGTCGGCGTGCGGGTGACGGCGTCGGCCGCGGCCAGCCACTGCGGGGCGAGGATCTTCGGGTTGGCGTCGGCCAGGTCGGACAGTCGGCGGGGGAGTTCGTCGCCCCGCTTCTGCTGCTTCATGAGTTGAACGAACCGCTCGTACGGCTCGAACGCGGTCGGGCGGTGGAGCAAATACTTTTCCAACTCGGCGAGCGCCTTCGCCGGGTCGCCCTGGGCCTGCCGCACGCCGGACAAGTTCCAGTGCAGCCGCACCACGCCGGCCGGGTCGTTCGCCCCCTTCGGGTCGGCGGCGATGTCGCGGGCGCTCTCGAACGCGGCGACGGCGGCGGCGAACTCCGCCTTCCGCAGCAGGGCCACGCCCAGGCCTTCGTACTGCCGCAGGCGTTCGCGCTCCAACTCGGCGACTGTGAACACGTCCGGGTGAAGGAACTTCACCCGCCGTTCCTTGAGCAGCGCGAGCGCGTCGGTGCGGGCGGTGGCGGCGACGGGGTCGTTGGCGGCGTCGGCGGCTTTGGCCAAATCCTTCAACACCACCAGCTTCGACACGGGGTCGGTCAACTCCTTGCTGGCGGCGGCCAGCCTGAGCACCCGCACGGCGTCGGCGTGTCGGCGGGCGTCGGCGTACAACCGGCCGAGCAGGCGGGCGGTGTCGAGGTCGTGCGGGTCGGCGGCGAGGGCCTTCTCGCCGGCCGCAGCGGCGGCCGGCTCGCGGCCGAGTTCGGCGTACAGCTTGGCCAACTCTTTCTGTGGGGCAGCGGCGGTCGGCTGCTTCTTGGCGGCGGCTTCCTGCTGCTTGGCGGCGGTGGCGATCTGATCATGCCGGGCGCGGAGCAACCCGACGCCGAAACGTGTGAGCGCGTCCCGCCGGGCCTCTTCGTCAGCCGACAGCGGGGCGGATTTACCGGGCGGTTCAGACGGGAGTGGAACGTCCGACACCGGCGGGGCGGCGACGGCCCCCGACAGGGCGAGCGAGCCGACAAGGATGGCGAGGCGTGTTGCCATTGGACCTCACCCCCTGTCCCCCTCTCCCAGGGGAGAGGGGGTATTCAACCCGTGGGCGTGGCTGGTTGATGTCGGAGCTGTCATGAAGGTATCGGCCTTCAACCCCCCCACCCCCCTGGGTGTGGGGGCGGGGGGGTGAGGTCTCAGCTATTGGCGGGGGTCGGGGCCGGCACCGCGGCCGGGGTGGTCGTCGCGGCGGTGGTGGCGGCCACCGCCTCCGGCTTGGGCGGCTTCACGAACACGGCGTGCAGCACCAGCATGATCGCCCCGCACACGAGGCAGCAGTCGGCCACGTTGAACACCGGCCAGTCGATCTTGTAGAAGAAGAGGAAGTCGCGGACGCCGTAGAACACCACGCGGTCGTACAGGTTGCCGACGGTGCCGCCGAGGATCATGCCCAGCGCGGCACAGATCCAGGCGTCGGCCCTCCTGCCCCGTAGGACCGTCCACACACAGATGCCGCCGGCGGCGATCAGACTGATGGCGGCGAACAGGGTGTTCGAGCTTTCGGCCTGCTTCTCCGAATCGGGGCTGCCGACCTGGTTCGCCCCCATGCCGAACAGCGCCCCGCGGTTCACGTGCGGCATCTTCGGCGCGCTGACCGTCTGGAGGGCGTTCCGCCAGCCGTCGTCGGGGTCTTTGCGGGCCGGTGGGTTGTACTGGGCGATGAACCCGAACCAACCGGGGAGTACGTCGTACCGCCCGCCGCTGATGCCCGGCGCGCCGCCCGCCACCCACGCCGGGGCGGCGCGGTCCCAGGCCACGAACGCCGCGTCCCTGTCCGTCGTCGGCTGCTCCGGCCCCTGGTGGTA
This sequence comes from Planctomycetia bacterium, assembly GCA_031441625.1. Taxonomy (GTDB): domain Bacteria; phylum Planctomycetota; class Planctomycetia; order Gemmatales; family Gemmataceae; genus JALHQU01. The sequence continues at coordinate 5,086 of JANNQE010001125.1, read as the reverse complement.
GAGCCAGCGGAAGACGTTGTACTTGGTGAACTGGTCGGCCGTCAGCCCGACGACGGCGAGCAGCACCAACAGCCACCGATACGACCGCTTCGTCATGATGACCCTCGCCGGCGGGCGACCCCACCCATTCGCTATAACCCCGCCATCCCCCGCGGGCAATGGCAATGGTTGTTCGGAATGCCACTCGTCCGTCCTCCACCCTTCCGGGCACGGCCTGTGTTACCAGTGTTCCCGCCCCGCTCGCACGCACGAAACGGAAGAAAGTAACGGTCGGAAGTTTTTCCACTTGAATCCCGTCCGAGAATTAGGCAAACTGCCATACAACACCCGACCTTCCGACGGAAATTGGGGAAAAATCGATCCGGCGGGTGTTGACGGTCTGGCTTCGGGGCCGAATGCTAATATAAGAACGACTTGAGGCGGATTCGCAACGCCGGCCTCTGTCACACGAAAGTTTCTGTCTGGTCCGGCAGTATCCACTCCTGTCGTTCGCCATTCGGAGGTTCGGCATGCCCGACCTTCGGTTCCAAAGTTTGCACCTCGAAGGGCTACCCCGGCGGGAAGATTTCCGCGCGGCGCGGTCGCGCCTGGAAGCCAGTTGCGGTCTGCGGACCCTCTCCGGCGACCTCGACGACCCGTCCCCCATGCCCGACGCCGACCCCGGCAACGGTGCGACGGCTGTTTTCAACGTCGCCCAGGCCTGCCGCTACTTCGTCCAAGACGGCGAGAAACTGCACCCCCTGCAAGTGGGCGTGAACAGCGTCGGTCGCCTGCCCGACAACACCGTCGTCATCCGCGACGAGTGCGTGTCGCGCCGACACTGCGCCATCATCGTCCACCGCAACGGCACGTGCGAACTGCACGACGTGGCGTCCAAGAACGGCACCGTGCTGAACGGCAACCGCATCCACGGCCCCACCCGCCTGCGGCCGGGCGACAAGATCGCCCTGTGCGCCCGCAACATCACCTTCCTCGTCCAAGAAGCCCCGTCCGACTCCGACAAGTCCGCCTGACGCGCCCATACAATTCTGCTTCATGCACGTCGCCCTCGTCTGCCCGGAAATGCACGGCCACCTGAACCCCATGTCCACGCTCGGCGTGGCATTGGCCCGCCGCGGGCACGCCGTCACGGTCGTCGGCTTCCCGCCGGCCGAGCGGATCGCCCTCCGCTGCGGGCTGGGCTTCCGGCCCATCGGGTTGAAAGAACACGCCGACGGCGAGATCGACCGCGGTACGGCGAAGCTGGCGGAACTGTCGGGGCTGGCGGCCGTCAAGCTGACCGTCGAGTTGTTGAAGTGGTCGGCCGAAGTCAGCCTGCGGGATTTGCCTGATGCGATGCGGGCCGAGCGGATCGACGCCGTCGTCACCGACCAGGTGTCCCCCGCCGGCGGGTGCGCCGCCGACCTGCTGAAGGTGCCGTTCGCCGTCGCGTGCAACGCCCTCGCCCTGAACGAGGAGCCGGGCGTGCCGCCGGCCGTCAGCGGGTGGCGGTATCACCCCGGCCCGCTCGCCCGCCTGCGGAACCGCTTCGGCAACATGCTCATCGGGCTGGCCCGTGGCCCGTTCATCGAGAGCATGAACGCCTTCCGCCGCACCCACGGCCTGCCCACGCGGGTGATCGGGCGGGACGGGGAGTACGGTCTCGCCCACGTCGCCCAGCAGCCGGCCTTCTTCGACTACCCCCGCGAGCGACTGCCCCCGCACTTCCACTACTCCGCCCCCTGGCACGCCCACGGCCGCGATTCGGACGTGCCGTTTTCGTTCGACCTGCCCGACGACCGCCCGCTCGTGTACGCCTCCCTCGGCACCATGCAGAACCGCTTGAAGGGCGTGTTCGCGGCCATCCTGGAGGGGTGTTCGACGCTGCCGGTGCGGGTGGTGCTGTCGCTCGGCCGGCGGGACGCAACGTGGGACGGACCCGTGCCGCCGAACGCGGTGGTGGTGCCGTTCGCCCCGCAATTGGAGTTGCTCAAACGGGCGGCGGTGGTGGTCACGCACGCCGGGTTGAACACCGCGCTCGAGACGCTCGCGGCGGGGAAGCCGATGCTCTGCCTGCCGGTGACGAACGACCAGCCGGGCGTGGCGTCGCGGGTGGCGTGGCTCGGGGCGGGGGAGGTGATGGCCCCGAAGAAGGCGACGGCCGAGCGGGTGCGGGCGGCGGTGCAGCGGCTGTTGACCGTCCCGAGCTTCCGCGCGAATGCCGAACTGTGCCGCGACCGAATGGCGGTGATCGACGGCCCGGCGGTGGCCGCCGCGGTGGTCGAACGGGCACTGACCACCGGCCGGCGGGTGGATCGGTAGGTGCCGCCCGCCCGGCCGCACCTACTCTGAACCCCTGCGGCCATTCGGCCCGAGGAGTCCGTCATGAGCACCGTCAATACCCACGTCGTCATGGAAACCAGCCTGGGCACCATCGAAATCGAGCTGTTCGCCGACCAGGCACCTCTCACGGTGGCGAACATCCTGAGCTACGTCGATGACGGATTCTATGACGGCACCATTTTCCACCGGGTCATCCCGAAGTTCATGGTGCAGTGCGGCGGGTTCGAGCCGGGCATGAGCCAGAAGAAGACGAAAGGCACGATCAAGAACGAGTCGGCGAACGGCCTGCAAAATAAGCGGGGCACGCTGGCCATGGCCCGCACCCCGGCCCCGGACAGCGCGAGCAGCCAGTTCTTCGTCAACACCGTGGACAACTCGTTCCTCGACCGGGCGAGCGCCGCCGACGGGGTGGGGTACTGCGTGTTCGGCCAGGTGACGAGCGGGATGGACGTGGTGGACAAGATGCAGGCGGCCCCGAGCGGGAACAAGGGCGGGCACGGCAACGTGCCGACCACCGACATCGCCGTGAAGAGCGTGAAGCGGAAGTAGGGGCGCTCTCCACTCGACTCGGGAGGAACGGTAATGGACGAATGGAACCCGGCCGTTCTCGGCTGTCGCCACCTGATCGTGTGCCGCACGATCTGGTTCGATCCCGCCAAGCCCGACGAGGATTTCTCGCTGGCCCGGCTCGTGGTGCGGCTGACCGCCGAGAGCGCCGAACACTTCCCCCTGAGAGTGGCACGGCTGTTCGTCTTCGCCCAGGTGTACGGGACGCCGGGCGAGTACCCCGTGTCGTTCCGGCTGGTGCGAATCGACCGCAACGACCTGGCCGAGGAAGTGGAATCGGCATTGGGTCGAGAGGGAGAGGCGTTAGAATTCCGATTGCCGCGACCCATCGTGGTGAGCGGGTTCCAACTGGTGGACTCGTTCGCCGTGCCACTCGAAGACGTCACATTCCCCACACCCGGGCTGTACGAGTTGCAGCTCTGGCACGTGGGCGAAGACGAACCGCTCGCCGCGGAGCGGTTGGAGGTTTCACCGTGACCACACCCCCGCCCGGCACCTACCCCCTCGGCGAGAGCGGTCGGTTGACCGTGTTCGAGCCGATCACCGCGGCCAACCCGCCGACCGGGTCGGACAGTTGGCCGCGGGCGGAGGTGACGACTGCCTCTCGCCTCACTCTTCTGCCGCCGGTGTCGGCTTCGAGCGAAGTCGATATCGTCGTGATGTCTCGTCGGCTCGCGGAACGGCTGGCCGAAGCGCCGCCGGATCGACGGGCCAAGTTGCTCGCCGAAGTGAATGCCGAGATCGCCCGCGTGCTGGCGGCGGCCGGCTGACCCCCTACCGCTCCTCGATCACGAACGTGGGCACGGTGCTGCCGCCGCCGGCGGTCACGTTCAGCAGGGCCTCCGTACTGATGCGCGTCAGGCAGCCGTGCATGTGCGTGCCGAACGCCACGAACGGGTTGGTGTCGAGCATCCGCGGGATGACGTGCAGCTTGCCCCCCTCGAACCCGGCGAACGGCTCGTACGGCAGATTCACCTTCTGTTGCACCACGTACGGCGTCGTGAGCGCGTGCCGCACCGCCTGCTCCCAGATCGGCTGATCGACCGTCCACCCGAGCACGATGCCCTTCCCGCCGTAGTCGTCGTTCGGCTTCAGCACGAAGCGGTCCTTGTTCGCCATGACGAACGGCACCAGGTCGATGGGGTTGCCGTCGAGGGTGGTCTTCCGCTCCTGCATGACGCGGGTCCACGGGATGTGGTCGCGGATGGCCTGCTGCTGCTCCGTGGTGAACAGGCCGGCGTTCGCCTCATCCGACACCACCGCGAAGCTGGCCTTCTTGAACAGGATCTTGCACCGGAAGGTGTTCGCCATGCACACCGCCCCGTCCCGCACCGCCCGTACCACCGGGTGATCCACCCCGCCCCGTTCGATCAGTTCGGAGATCAGCACCCGCTTGTAAATGAGCGTGATGTGGTAGTCGCCGTGCATCAGCTTGCCGTCGGCGTACGTCACCTCCCGCGGGTCCACGTTCCGCACGTCGATGTTGTTCGCCCGGAAGTAGTCGTAGAAGAGCACGAATTCGCTGAACGTGGGCACCTCCCGCCAGTCCAGAATCGCAATCCGCGGCGGGTCGGTGCGGGTGCCCTTCCACTCGGCGTAGGTGCTCAGCAGGGCGTGCATGATGCCCGGCTTGCACGGCACCGCCCGCACGTCGTACTGCCGCTGGAACTCCTGGAACACGGGCATGGCGTAGAAGATGTCGGCGAGGGCGTCCGAGTACCCGGCCCCGGCCGGCGTCTCGCTGTTGAACTCGGTGAACTTCAGCTCACCGTCGGGCATGAAGAACGAGTCGAACCGGCTGGTCGGGCTGGGCTGCTTGAAGCCGGGTTCGACACTCAACAGCTCGTCTTCCCAGTCGAGCAGGCGGAACTGGGTGCGGAACGCCGGGTCGGCCATCGCCTTCTCGTAGGCGGTCTGGAAGGCCGGCAGGAGCACCTTCACGCGATCCCGCAGGAAGCGGTACTGCTCGGGGGTGAGGAACCGGGGGCGGAGGACGCTGCACACCGGCCGCTTGCCGAAGAACAGCCCGCGGGCCTCTTGCAGGCGGTCGAGCTGCTCCTGCGAGCCGGCGGCCACACTGTCCGACGACAGCAGGTCGTGGTACCGCGAGATGGCATCAGACATGGCGGGTTCCGGGGGCGGGCGAGTTGCGGGATGTTGTAGGGGAAACCGACCCCCTGTAGCCGGGGTCTGTGAC
>JANNQE010001124.1:0-11032 GCA_031441625.1 Planctomycetia bacterium | reverse complement strand
GCCGCGACCATCGCGCGCGCCGTCCGCGGTAGGCGCTCGCGATGCTCGCGGCGAAAAGTGTCGCTTGTGGAGTTAGACACCCCTCTCCATCATGGAGCGGGAGTCGGGGGGTGAGGTCCGATCAGCGGAGGGCGAGCGATGGACGAATCGGAGTGGTTGGTAAGCGATGACCCGCCGGCGATGCTGAAAGCGATTGGCAACAAGCCGAACGAACGGAAGTTGCGTCTCTATTCGTGCGGCTGCGTCCGAGCCGTCTGGTCCCACCTGAAGGACGACCGAAGTCGGGCAGTCGTTGAATTGGGTGAACGGCACGCAGACGACACCGTTCTCGTTGAAGTGCGTAGGGAGGCAATTGACGCCGCATATCAGGCCGCAGTCGGCAGACGCACGTGGGCTGTCTGGTCGGCCATGTCGACACTCGCAGATCACCATCTTGAGGCGAGGCGCTGCGCCCCACGACGTACGGGAGCCGACCTCCTCCGCGACATCTTCGGCAACCCGTTCCGCCCTGTCACCTTCTCCCCCGCGTGGCGGTCCGAAACGGTCGTCGCGCTCGCGTCCGGCATCTACGCCGAGCGTGCGTTCGACCGGATGCCGATTCTGGCCGATGCGCTCGAAGAAGCAGGGTGTGACCACGCCGACGTGTTGAGCCACTGCCGCGGGCCGGGGCCGCACACCCGTGGGTGCTGGGTGGTCGATGGCGTGCTGGGCAAATCGTAACCGCCCCCCGCATTCACCGTTCCTTCGCACGGGCCGCGTAGACGCCTCGCCGCCCGGCGATACGATGAACGATTGCTTTCCGCCCGGCCGGCGAACCTGAACGGCACCGGGCGGGTCGTACCTCAACTGACCAGGAGCTTCGGCTCCCGGCGGCGGGCGAGTGCCCGTCTCCGCCCGCCCCCCCTTTTCCCCCGGCCGCCGAGCCGGGGCAGGCAACAAGCGATGCTCGACAAAGTACGCAACATCGGGATCATGGCCCACGTGGACGCCGGCAAGACCACCACGACGGAGCGGATCCTGTACTACAGCGGGACCAAGCACAAGGTCGGCGACGTGGACGACGGGGACACCACCACCGACTTCGACCCGCTCGAGCGGCAGAAGGGCATCACCATCAACAGCGCCGCCGTGTCCATCGACTGGAAGGACCACGACGGCAACGACATCGCCATCAACATCATCGACACCCCCGGCCACGTGGACTTCACGGCCGAGGTGGAGCGGAGCTTGCGCGTCCTCGACGGCGCGGTCGGGGTGTTCTGCGCCAAGGGCGGGGTGGAGGTGCAGAGCGAGACGGTGTGGCGGCAGGCGACCAAGTACAAGGTGCCGCGGCTGGCCTACGTGAACAAGCTCGACCGCATGGGGGCCAACTTCTGGGCGTGCGTCGAGCAGATGAAAACCAAGCTGCACGCCAACCCGGTGGTGGTCACCATCCCGGCCGGGCAGGACGACAAGCTGGAGGGGATCATCGACCTGATCCGCATGCAGCTGGTCACCCGCAACACGGACGACAAGACGCACCGCGAGTTCTACACGACGGACATCCCGGAGAAGTACGCGGCCGAGGCCGACAAGCGGCGGGCGGAGATGCTCGACGGGGTGAGCCTGGCGTCCGACGAGATCATGGAAGCGGTGCTCGAAGGGAAGGACGTGAGCGTGCAGCAGATCCTCACGGCCCTCCGCAAGGGGACGCTGGAGAACACCTTCACGCCCGTCCACTGCGGCAGCAGCAAGATGTTCCACGGGGTGCAGCAGTTGCTCGACCTGGTGGTGGACTGCCTGCCCAGCCCGCTCGACCGCCCGCCCGTCAACGCCATCCACCCGAAGACGAAGGAGGCCTTCCTGCGGAAGCCGGACGCGAGCGAGCCGATGAGCGCGCTGGCGTTCAAGACGGTGGCCGAAGTGAACGGCGACCTGGTGTACATCCGCGTCTACTCCGGCACCATGAGGCCCGGGGAGACGTACACGAACACCACCACGGGCAAGAGGGAACGGATCGCGCGGTTCATGCGGATGATGGGCGACAAGCGCATCCCGCTGGAGAGCGCCGGGCCGGGGGACATCGTCGCCGCCATGGGGCTGGCCGACACGTTCACCGGGAACACCCTCTCGGACGTGGACGAGCCGGTCGCCCTGGAGGCCATCCAGTTCCCCAAGCCGGTCATCTCGCAGTCGCTCTCGTTCAGCAAGCTGCTGGACGCCGGCAAGGTGGGTGAGGCCCTGAACCGGCTGGTGCGGGACGACCCCACCCTGAAGACGCACACGGACGACGAGACGAAGGAGACGATCCTGTCCGGCATGGGCGAGCTGCACCTGGAGATCAGCATCGAGAAGCTGAAGCGGGCGGTGAACATCAAGCAGGAGGACACCGAGAGCGTGAAGCTCGGTCGCCCGCGGGTGGCCTACCGCCAGAGCCTCGCCCGCATGGTGGACTTCGAGTACAAGTTCCAGAAGCAGACCGGCGGGCGGGGGAAGTTCGCCGTCATCGCCGTCAAGTACACCCCGATGACCCCGGAGCAGGTGGAGGAGAAGATCAAGGAGATCGAGGAGTTGGGCGACCCGAAGATCAAGCCCGACCCGAACAACGTGTACTTCGTGAACGCCGTGACCCAGGGGGCGATCGACAAGCAGTACATCCCGAGCGTGGAGGAAGGCCTCCGGGAAGAGGCGAAGAAGGGTTACAAGTACCCCTTCCCGTTCGTCGACCTGGAGTTCGAACTGCACTTCGGCAAGATGCACGACGTGGACTCGTCGCAGGACGCCTTCTACCTGTGTGCGCGGGAGTCGTTCCGCGAGGCGCAGAGCAAGGCCGGCATCCAACTGCTCGAGCCGATCATGAAGGTGGTGGTGGTGTGCCCGAAGGACTACCAGGGGAGCATCACCGGGAACATCAGCAGCAAGCGGGGGGTGATCGAGGAGACGAGCGAAGACCTGGGCGTCGCCCAGGTGACGGCCAAGGTGCCGCTGGCCAACCTGGTCGGGTACACGTCCGACCTGCGGAGTGCCACGAAGGGGCAGGCCAGCTTCAGCATGGAATTCAGCCACTACGCGGCGGTGCCGGTGGAACTGGCCGACCTGCCGCCGGGCACCGTCCGCGAAGGGCGGTAACTGCAATCTGGTAGCACAGGCATTCGTGCCTGTGATCCCGCGAACCCCGGCCGAGTGGCCGGGGTTCTTTTCGTTGGACGCCACTGTTCGGTACTCTGGTGGCATGAACGACGAAGATGCCTTCCTCCGTGCCATCCACGCCGCCCCGAACGACGACCTGCCGAAACTCGTGTACGCCGACTGGCTGGACGAACACGGGCAACCGGAGAAGGCGGCGTACATCCGGAACTCAGTGGCAGGGAAGAAAACGCACAAGGTGTGGACGCGGTGGCACACACCGCACGATCGGATCGGAAAGGCGTGGTACGACCTCTACACCGGCAACTCGCTCGTCTGGGACGCACCAACACTTCTCGCCTTCGGAAGGCTTCAAGGGTTGCTCGATGGACTTGCTACGGCCAACGATCACACCGCGGACATCGCCTTTCACTTCTCGGCCAGCTTGCATCGCTTCGGCGGAGACATGGCATCGCTGTTGGGTGAAGTCTACGATCGGGGTGAACCTGAAATGATTTCCCTTGACGACTGGCGTGGGGCCTTTCGAACCGAACTCGCCCGCTGGATCGGGATGGAGCAGGGAACTACTTCCCCGCGTGCGGTCGTGCGGCGGGCACACCAAACCCCCGAGGGGTGTGCGTGGACGGCTGACCGAGTGTTGCAACTTGTCACGGAGGTGATGACACCTGAGCAAGGGTGGCGGGTGCAACCCCCACCAGATCAGCGGTGGGGAATCGACTACAGCCATCTCCTCATCACCGGTGCCGTAAGGGCGTTGAGCTTCCACTTCGATTTCGATGATTGAGGACTACCCGTGCCCGCGAAGAACGCCGACCACGACATCGTCCGCGAGGCTGATCGGGTAAACTGAACAGCGACCCCGGAGGGCGACCCGTGACCCCGACTCTGACCGCCGACGTTCCCGCCCCGGCCCCGTCGCCGACCGGCTCGCCGCTCGACGAGCCGACATTCGAGGAGTGTCATGCCGAATGGATCCACTACTCCGAAGCCCAGAAAGCCGGGCTGAAGATCGACCCGGACGGCACCCACCCGTACCAGTTCGTCGCCTTTTACGACGGACGGATCGTGGGGTATGACAAGGACCAGTTGGCGTTAAGAAAGCGCGTGGCCGCGGAGTTGGGAGTCCACCCCGCGCGGCTGGTGATCGATTACCCGTGGATGCTGTCTGCGGAGACGTACCTTGCCACGGATTGAACTGTTCGCGGATCGGGTCCGTATCCCCGGCATGGCCGACAGCGGCGATGTTCCGCTCGCCCCGTCGTCACCGGCACTGCGTCACGTTCCGCTCCGCCAACTGTCGTGTTCGCTCCGCGTGCCGCCGATCCCAGGCGCGAAGCGAGCCGTCATCGACACCGGGGCACCACTCTCCTACTTCCCGCATCAGGTCTGGGCGAATGAGTTCCACTGGCGTGAAGGGCGGGATTTCGACACCCTTCCCGTCGCCGGCAACCCGCCCCTGGTCGGCCAGACGCTCGGCTTCCGTTACACCTTTCGCCTCGCCCGCCTGCGAGTGCCCATCTTCTTGGCAGGGCGAGAGCTCGCCGACCCGCGGCTGCAAATTGATTCACTCGTCACCCAACTCGCCGAACCGGGTGGCCCGCCGGTCATCCTGCTCGGGCTGTGGGGCGGGGTGCTCGACGGCCGCCGGCTGGCGTTCGACACCGCACCCGACGGCGACCCGACCGCCGCGCTCGAGTGGGAGTGATGCCCTTCCACCCGGTCACTGCGTTCCCGGTTCCATTTCCCCTTCCCCGCCTCCTATCATTCCCTCACCACCGTCTTCAGCCCTCCCGCCCGGAACCCCCGATGAAAGTCCACGAATATCAGGCGAAGGAACTGCTGGCCGGCTACGGCGCTCCGATCCCCAAGCACGTCGTCTGCAAGACACCGGACGAGGTGGCGGCGGCGTTCGACCAACTGAGCAACGGCGGCGGGGCGATGGTGAAGGCGCAGATCCACGCCGGCGGGCGCGGGGCGGGTCAACTGCTCGGCCACCCGGAGAAGCTGGGCGGGGTGAAGTTCGTGTCCACCCGCGACAAGGCGAAGGCCGTCGCCGAGTTGATGTTCAAGTACCCGCTGAAGACCAAGCAGAACGGCCCGGAAGGGCAGAAAATCAACACCGTCATCGTGCAGGCCGACGCCAAGCCGGCGAAGGAATACTACGTGGCGATGGTGCTGGACCGGGCCACCTCGGTGCCCATCCTGATGGCCTCGGCCGAAGGCGGCATGGACATCGAAGAGGTGGCCGAGAAGCACCCGGAGAAGATCTTCAAGGTGCAGGTGCAACCGGAGACCGGGCTGAAGCCGTACCAGGCGCAAAAGATGGCGTTCGACCTGGGGTTCACCAACGACCAGATCGCCCCGGTCGTCAAGATCCTGACGGCCATCTCGAAGCTGTACTTCGAGAAGGACGCCAGCATCGTCGAAGTGAACCCGCTGGCGGTGACGGAGAAGGGCGACGTGATCGTGCTCGACGCCAAGGTGGACTTCGACGACAACGCCGGCTTCCGCCACAAGGACCTCGCCCCGCTGCGAGACCTGGCCGAAGAGAACCCGACCGAGATCCGCGCCGCCGCCGCCAGCCTGAACTACATCCAGCTCGACGGCACCATCGGCTGTCTGGTGAACGGGGCCGGTCTGGCGATGGCGACCATGGACATGGTGAACCATTACGGCGGCACCCCGGCGAACTTCCTGGACGTGGGCGGCGGGGTGACGGCCGAGAACGCGGTGGAGGCGTTCCGCATCATCCTGAGCGACAGCAAGGTGAAGGCCATCTTCGTGAACGTGTTCGGCGGCATCGCCAGTTGCGCCCGCATCGCCGAAGCACTCGTGAAGGCCGGCCGCGAGGTCGGGTTCAACGTGCCGGTGGTGGTGCGGCTGGAAGGGAACGAGGTGGAGAAGGCCCGTGAGATCCTGGGCGCGGTGACGACCGAGATCCCGGCCATCCGCGTCGCCCCGACGCTGACCGACGCCGCCAAGATGGTGGTCGAACTGGCCAAGTGAAGACCCCGCACGGAGGGCATGGCATGTCCGCGGTTTCGACGGCACTCCTGACGGCCGAAGAGTTCTTCGAGTGGGCCAACCGCCCGGAGAACGCGGACGCCAGTTACGAACTCGAAGACGGCAAGGTGGTGCCCATGCCCTCGCTCGGTGAACTGCACGGACTGCTGTGCTGGATCGTGGCCCATTTGCTCGGCGGGTACGTGGTGCCGCGTGGCGGGTACCTGATGACGAACGACACCGGGCTGATCGTCCGCCGCCGACCGGACACCGTTCGCGGACCAGACGTGATGCTGTTCCTGGACGGGCGGAAGGTGGAGGAGATGAGCCGGGGGCACTCCCAGCGAGTGCCGACGCTGGTGGTCGAGGTGCTCTCGCCCTCCGACCAGTTCAGCAAAACGTTGCGGCGGGTGGACCAGTACGAAGCCCGCGGGGTGCCGCTCATCTGGGTGATCGACCCGGACGAACGGGCGGTTCACATCTTCCGCCCGAACGAGTTGCGGAAGCGATTGGATGAAACCGACGACCTGACCGGCAACGGCGTACTCCCCGACTTCTCCTGCAAGGTGGCCGACCTGTTCACCTTGCCCGGCCAACAACAGACACCCTCTCCGCCGACCGCCTGACTTTCACCCCGACTTCCGGAGCCTGCCGATGCGCCTGACACGGACCGTTCTGCCCGCCCTGATGCTCGCGCTCGTCGTCGGGTGCGGTGGCACCACCACCAATCCGACCGACAGCAAAGGGACGGGCACGCCGACCAAGGCCACCACACCCGGCACCCCCACCACCGACCCAAAGGCGGCCGACGCCGCCAAGAAGTTCGCCACCGACTTCCTCGTGGCCGTGCGGGACAAGAAGGCCACCCCGGCCCAACTGACCCCCGAATTCACGAAAGTGTTCTCCGACTCGCCCGCCGCCGACCTGACGTTCCTGGCCACCGAAGTGGCGGCCGACGAGGTGAGCGTGACGAGTGCGGACGGGGCGGTGTTCGCCGTGGGCAAGTCGAAAACCGGCGGGCGGACGCTGCTCCGGCTGGTGAAGAGCGGGAGCGAGTACAAGGTGGACTGGATCAGCGTCGGGGTGAAAGGGGTGACGGACGCCACGCTGAGCGGCGACGACGCCCCGGCCCAGTTCGCCGTGCAGGCGCTGCTCGACGCCGCCTTCCGCAAGAAGTACACGCTCGCCGGGTCGCTCATGACGGAGGCCGCGCGGAACAAGCTGGGCGAGAGCGTGTTCGGCGGCAAGTTCGACGCCGGCGCGCTGAAGAACAAGCTCGACGAGTTCTTCGGCGGGGTGGACAAATACACCGTGACGGGCACCAGCAAGGGGACGGTGACGGTGGAACTGCCGTACACCGGCGGGAAGAAGACGGCCACGCTGAAGGCGGTGAAGGGAAGTCGCCCCGGCGAGTGGCTGGTGGACGCCGTCGAGGTGAAGTAGGGTGGCCGGCTCTCTCCGAGAGCCGGTTCGGACGCCGCTCTCGGAGAGAGCGGCCCACCCTATGCCGCCGCACCCTCCACCCGTATCACACCCCCACACTCCCACGCCTCCGAGCCGTTCATGAGCATCCTGATCGATAAGCACACCCGCGTCATCACCCAGGGGATTACGGGGGCGGCCGGGTCGTTCCACACCGACAAGTCGGTCGAGTACAGCCCGCACAGCTACGTCGGCGGGGTCACCCCGAAGAAGGGCGGCACCACCTGGACGGGCAAGGAGAGCGGCCGCACGCTGCCGGTGTTCAACACCGTCGCCGAAGCCGTGGCCAAGACCGGGGCGAACGCCAGCATGATCTTCGTACCGGCGGGCGGGGCAGGCGACGCCATCATGGAAGCGGCCGACGCCGGCATCAAAGTGATCGTGTGCATCACCGAGGGCATCCCGGTGCTGGACATGGCCAAGGTGAAGCGGTTTCTGGCGTCCAAGCCGGGCGTGCGGATGGTCGGCCCGAACTGCCCCGGCGTCATCACCCCCGGCGAGTGCAAGATCGGCATCATGCCGGGGTACATCCACACCCCGGTGAAGCCCGGCGGCACCGGCATCGGGGTGCTCAGCCGCTCCGGCACGCTCACGTATGAAGCCGTCTTCCAACTGACGCAACTCGGGTACGGGCAGACCACCTGCGTGGGCATCGGCGGCGACCCGATCATCGGCACCAGCCAGATCGACTGCCTGAAGCTGTTCCAGGAAGACCCGCAGACGGAAGCGATTCTGATGATCGGCGAGATCGGCGGGACGGCCGAGGAGGCGGCGGCCGAGTACGTGAAGAAGCACGTGACCAAGCCGGTGGCCGCGTTCATCGCCGGGCAGACGGCCCCGCCCGGCCGACGGATGGGGCACGCCGGGGCGATCATCAGCGGCGGCAGCGGCAGCGCCGCCGACAAGATCAAGGCGCTCGAGGCGGCCGGCATCGTGGTGGCCAAGACGCCGGCCGACCTGGGCACGGCGGTGCAGGAAGCCATCGCCAAGAAGAAGTAAGGCAGGGGTCACCACGAATCAGACGAATAGGACGAATCCGGACAGAAGACAGAAGAACAACGGCGATGAAGAGGGCAGGGAGTCAGCTTCGACTCGCTCGTGACTTCCTGTCTTCATTCGTCTGATTCGTCTGATTCGTGGTTCCCCCCTCTTCAGTATCCCTCATGCATGTCGTCTCGCTCGAAGCCCGGCACGTCCGCCTCCGCCTCCGCCGGCCGGTCAAACACGCCTCCCACAGCCGCACCGACACCGACAACCTGATCGTCCGAATCCAACTGTCCGACGGCAAAGTCGGGTTCGGCGAGGGCGTGCCGCGGGACTACGTGACAGGCGAGACGATCGACACCACGATTGAATTGCTCAAGCGGTCCGACCTCGCCCGCCAGTTAAAGCCCGCTTCCACCTTCCACGAAGTGCTCTCCCACGCGGAAGCGATCAGGCTCGCTGACATCCCCGGCGACGACCGCCAGTGCCGGGGGAACGCCGCCCGGTGTGCGGTCGAGTTGGCGTACCTGGATGCGTTCGGGAAGGCGGTCGGCGAGCCGCTGATGAACGCCATCAAGCTCCTCGCCCCGGACCTGTACACGCCGGCCGAGCGGGTGCAGTACAGCGGGGTATTGCTGTCGTCGCGCGGGTGGAAGCTGCGGTTCAAGTCGCTCGCCTACCGGCTGGCCGGGTTCCGCCAGATCAAAGTGAAGGTGGGCATCGCCGGGCAGGACGACGTGAAGCGGCTGCGGGCCATCCGCCGGTGTGTCGGGAGTGGGGTGGACCTCCGCATCGACGCGAACGAGGCGTGGACCGCCGACACCGCCGCCGACCGCCTCCGCGAACTGGAGCGGTACAACATCCGCAGCGTCGAGCAGCCGGTGCCGCACGAACAGGTAGCGTCGCTGGCGGCAGTGCGGCGGGCGGTGCCCACGCCGATCATGTTGGACGAATCGCTGTGCGGGCTGGTGGACGCCGAGCGGGCAGTGAACGGCGGGTGGTGCGACCTGTTCAACCTGCGTCTGAGCAAGTGCGGCGGGTTCATCCCCACGCTGCGGTTGGCCGAGTACGCGAAGCGGAACGACCTGGGCTACCAACTCGGCTGTCATGTGGGGGAGACGGGCATCCTGAGCGGGGCGGGGCGGCAGTTCGCGTGCAGCGTGGGCGGGCTGACCGCCCGCGAAGGCTCCTTCGACCGGCACTTGGTGTCCGACGCCTTGACCCTCGACGACATCACCTTCAGCAGCCGCGGCGGGTGGGCACCGATGCTGCTCGGCAGCGGCACGGGGGTGGTCGTGGACCCGGCCCGGCTCGACGCGATGACCGTGCGGAAGGAGGTGCTGATTGGGTAGCAGAAGAGACCTCACCCCCCCGGCCCCCCTCTCCCTTGGGAGAGGGGGGTGTTCAACGGGGGAGCGCTGTTGGTCATCGCCGCGTGCTTGCGGTGTCACTCGAAAAACTGATCGAGATGTCCGGAACGGGTGGCGGGTTGAACACCCCCCTCTCCCCTGGGAGAGGGGGGCCGGGGGGGTGAGGTCTTGAATTCCTCCCTCACACTCTTCCCCGCCTCCGACGGCTCCCGCTTCTACGCCCACGTCACATCACCCCCCAACCCCGTCGGTCGGGTGGTGCTGTTGCACGGCATCCGCAGTCACGCCGGGTGGTACGCTCGCAGCATTCGGGCGTTCGCCGAAGCCGGATACGAGGTCCACTTCCTCGACCGCCGCGGGTCCGGGTTGAACACCGCCCGCCGTGGCGACACGCCCTCCTTCCGCCGCCTGCTCCTCGACGTGATCGAATACCTGCTGCACGTCCGCCAGACGAAAGCGCACCTACCGCTGTTCCTCGGCGGCATCTCGTGGGGCGGTAAGCTCGCCCTCGGCGTGCCCGCGATGAAGCCCGGCCTGGTGAACGCCGTGATGCTCCTCGGCCCCGGTCTGGTGGCGAAGGTGCGACCCCCCTTCCCCACCCGCCTGCGGATCGCCCTCGCCCGCTTCCTCAACCCGACGAAGCTGTTCCCCATCCCGCTGAACGAACCCGACCTGTTCACGGCGAACGCCGACTGGCAACGCTTCATCGCCACCGACCGCCACGGG
This sequence comes from Planctomycetia bacterium, assembly GCA_031441625.1. Lineage (GTDB taxonomy): Bacteria > Planctomycetota > Planctomycetia > Gemmatales > Gemmataceae > JALHQU01. The sequence goes on along the minus strand of JANNQE010001124.1, from coordinate 341 downwards.
CTGACCGCCGCCACCGCCCGCTTCCTGTTCGAGAGTGTGCGCTTCGACCTGTACTTGAAGCGTGCCGTGCGGACGGTGCGAACGCCGGTGCTGCTCATGCTCGCGGGGAAGGATCGCATCCTGAACAACCCCGGCACGCGACAGTACCTGACCCGACTGGTGAGCGCAAAGAGCGTGACGGTGATCGACTACCCGCACGCCGAGCACACGCTCGAGTTCGAGCCGGTCGATTTCGTAGCGGACGTGCTGGCGTGGATGCGGCGGGTTCGATAGGGTGGCCGACTCTCGCCGCGAGTCGGATCGGAAGCCGCTCGGGTCGGGTGGTCCGCTCTCGCCGAGAG
>JANNQE010001123.1:0-1731 GCA_031441625.1 Planctomycetia bacterium | reverse complement strand
GTTCAGCCATCGCGCACTATTTGCGACTGCCAAATCCGGCATACTCAATAATGAAGCGTACGTCTAAATCCAAACCTATGTTTGCGTCGCTAAGATACATGGGTGTAGATGACTACCCAAAGGATGCGGAGCCAGTCGCCGTTTGGGAAGGGCACAAACGAACTGTAACAGGAATCACTCTGTGTAACCGTTCATCACTCCTGACCTGATCTTGCGCTTTCTGACGAACCCTGCCATTGTGTCGGGATGGATGATTCGCCCGACGAACCCGTGGCCGAGTGCCCGCGCTGCCGGGAGCTGGAAGCCCGTTTGCTCGAACTCGAGACCCGACTCCGCGATCTGGAAGATCGGCTGAAAGGTCCGGCGGCGAAGCGTCCGGTGGAGCCGCCACCGGTGGCCCCGGGGAAGACGCCGACGGGGAAGAAACGCGGGGCTCAACCCGGGCACCCGCCGCACCTGAAGCAATGGCTGCCGCGGGAGCGGGTGTCGGCCGTCGTGCCGTTCGTCCCCGACCACTGCGCGGCGTGCGACGCGGCGTTGCCCGCCGTCGCGGGTCCGCACGACCCGCCGCCGACGATCCACCAGGTGGCCGAGTTGCCGCCGCTCCTCGCGACGGTGACGGAGTACCAGGGGCACTCCCGCACCTGTGCGTGCGGGCACGTGACGCACGCGGCGATCCCGGCCGCCGTCCGCGCGCACACGCTCGGCCCGCACCTGACCGCGGCGGTCGCATACTTCGCCGGCAGCCACGGGATGAGCAAGCGGGGCATCGAGGAGGTGGTCGAGACGCTGTTCGGGGTGCCGATCGCGGTCGGCACGATCGCCAACGTGGAGCGGGAGATGAGTGCGGCGCTCGAGCCGGCGTACCGCCAGACGCGGCGACACGTGGCCGACGCGGCGGTGAAGCACCTGGACGAAACCGGCTGGAAAGAGGCGGGGAAGAAGCGGTGGCTGTGGGTCGCGGCGACGACGTCGGCCGTGCTGTTTTTGATCCACCCGCGGCGGAACCTCGACGCGATGAAGCTCCTGCTCGGCAAGCTGTCCGGCATCCTGGTGAGCGACCGGTGGGCGGTGTACGACGACTGGGACGACGAGTGCCGGCAGGTCTGTTGGGCCCACGTGAAGCGGAATTGGGATAAGCAGATCGAGCGGGGCGGGACGGCGAAGGCGTTGGGAGACCGCTGGCAGGCGACCCAGAAAACGGTGTTCGAACTGTGGCACGTCTTCCGCGGCGGGGGCGGCACCCGGACCGAACTGAGCGACCGCCTGGTCCCGCACGTCGAGGCGTTGGCCGAGGTCCTGCACGCCGGCACCCGCACGCGGGACGCGGTCCTCGCCCGCCATTGCGAACGGCTCTGGGAACGGTTCCCGATGCTCTGGCTGTTCGCGTCCGTCGAGGGCGTCGAACCGACCAACAACCACGCCGAGCGGGTCCAACGCCGGGCCGTCCTCTGGCGGCGGAAATCGTTCGGCTGCCAAAGCCCCGCCGGGTGCCGGTTCGTCGAACGAATCCTGACCGCGGTTCAGACGCTCCGACTGCAAAACCGCAACGCGTTAGAGTTCCTCGGCCAATGCCTCCTCGCACACCGACGGGGCCAACCCACCCCCATTCTCTGTGGGATGGGGTGAACGGTTACAAAAATCTTTTGGGACACGTCGCCGAAGTGGTCGGGATTGATTGGAATCGAGAGGAGACGAACCCCGCCTTGCAAGCTGCCAAGGCCGGCGACA
>JANNQE010001122.1:0-2192 GCA_031441625.1 Planctomycetia bacterium | reverse complement strand
CACCAGGGTCTTGATGAATCCGGGGATGCTCACCCCACGGCGATAGTGGACGACCAGCCGGCGGTGGGTGTGCAGGTGTGCGGGCACGAGCGGGTCGGGCAGGTCGGGCGGGAAGGTGGGGGCGGGCTCGGTCGACTCCGGAACCGGCGGAGCTCCGAAGGCGACCCGCGCCTGTACAACCAGCGGCACCAACCCGTGCGGCACCTCGTCATGGTCGCCGTGGGCGACGACCAGCGGCACGATCCGGCGGCGCAACTCGCCCGTCCGCACGTGCCGGTCGTGCTCGACGCTGAAGAGGTGCTGGCGGACATCGGCCCGCAGGCGGGGGACGCAGACGGTGTGACGGCCCGGCTGGTACGGCGTGCTGACCAGGAAGTCGGCGGCCTGGTCGAGGCGGTAGTCGGCGAGCAGGACCTGTCGTCGGCGCCGCGCGGCCGCGTCGAGCAGGGGCGTGTACTCGGGGGTCATGGTGCCCTCCTCAGTGGTGTGGTGTGACTGTCGCTCAGGCCCCGGCTTTCTTCAGCGCCTCGGCGGCCGCGTCGGCGGCCTTCTGCCGGGCGGACGGGCTTCGGACCGCCGGGGCGGCGACCGGTTCGGCCGGGGCGGAGAGTGCCGCCACGAAACGTTCAACCGATTGTCTGGTTGTGAACACCCGGGAGCCGGCGCGAAAACTCTCCAACTTCACCACGCCGGCGGGGGTGCGCACGCCGCGCGTGCACCAGCGGAAGGTGGTCGACGGGCTGACGCGTTCGGCCCCCCGCGAACCGGGGAACAGCTTCCCGGCGGCGGCCAGTGAGAGTACTTGTTCGTTCATCAGGTCGGTCGTACTCATGGGGTCGTTTCCTGGGGTGCAGCGGTTGACGTCGCACGACCGAGAGTCATCTAACTGGCTGTTTTTGCAATACCGGATTTCGGTTTTTCGCAGCGCATCCCAGTCTGGTGGGAAGCCGTCGACAGATCGGGTTGCGGAACGTGTCGCCGTTCATCGGCTCCAGCCCGGAAATCATGTCGGACACCCTGTGCGCCTGCCGTCAGGTACCGTGCGCGTGGGGTGGCGGAGCCAGGGGACGGACCTGCAGGCGATGTTCAAGCGACTGGCGGGCCGACGGGGGGCCGAAGCGGGCGCTGGTGGCGGTCGGCCACCGCACCAACCACCCGCTCACGACGGAAGGCCGTGAACGGTTCCAGTTGGACAGAGGCGTTCGAGGACGTGGCCGACTGGGGCGAGCGGCAACTCGAAGGCGAGCGGGGCTGAGAAGTGACGGTCTGGAGAAGCCGTCGTGGGGTACGATCCTCCACCAAGATCAGGATTCCAGACCGTCAAGCAGAGCGGTCAGGAGATTTCACATGGGCCGAACCAGCAAGAATCTGCACGCCAAGTTGAGCCGGGGTGGACTCTCGGACCTCCCGACTGGGAAGGTGCCCCGCCACCCGGACATGCCCGACATGGAGGCGTGGATCAAGCAGGGTGTAGACGCCGTTCACGCCGCCTCCGCCTTCGTCCAGCGCGTCACGTCGGTCTTCGCCGAGGGAACGTCCCGACGCCCGGAGATGAAGAAGTACGCCCGCCTCGTCGCCGAGGTCGAGGACGAGGACCCGACATGCTCGCCTCGCCCGAAGAGTTCGCTGCCCTCCCGCCGGGCGTGCGCCTCAAGGTGCGGGACGCCCTGACCGCCACCCTCGCCCTGATCGAGTCGTTCGTCCGTGAAAACCCGGCCTGCCTGTCGGACGACCAACTCGACATCGTGCGATCCTGGCGGCATCTGGTGGCGAGCCGGTGCTCGGTCTTCCGTGAACAGAAGAAGTAGTCGGTGGTTCCTCTCCACCGAGACGCCGCCCGTCGCTTACGAAGTCCTGGCCCTGTCACAGCCGTTCGAGGACTTGGTCGGCCCCCACCTGCCGGTGCTGACGCAGACGGTCCTGCCGCCCTTTAAGGACCGGATCGTCTACGCCGGCCTGAGGAGCAGTGACAACGTGACGTTCGGCCCCGACATCCGGCGCAATCTAGACGAGGGCTTCAAGACAGCCAAGGACCTGCAGGGGTTGTCACGTTACTGCCGGTCTCGGCCACGCCGGCAGCCGTGAAGGCGCCGAAACCCAACCCCGCTCCGAAGCCACCGTCGAAGGAGGGGAAGGACGAGTCGCTGGCGGTGATCGTCGGGCTGATCGACCAGTTCTGCCGGGAGCAACTG
>JANNQE010001121.1:0-4026 GCA_031441625.1 Planctomycetia bacterium | reverse complement strand
TTCCCACCCAGGCGGCTCACGCCGCCGGTTCAACAGGACGACATCAATTCGAGCTGCTGTACAGGCGGCGGCGGCGGTCGAACCCGAACGGGTCGGCGTGGAAGCGGCGGTAGCACCCGCCGCACAAATCGAACTCGCTCGCCTTCGGCGCGGGGGGCGGTTCCGGCGGGTGGTGCAAGTCGGCGGAGTCGTCGCAGTCGGAGAGCAGTTGCTCCATCGCGTCGATGTGGTCCGGGTCGTCCTGGCCGTCGAGGTCGGTGTCGGTCAGGGCGGACGGCTCGCACACCCGCCGGGCTTCCAACCGCACGGCGTACCGGCCGTCTTGTCCCGACACGAGTTCCTTACCGCACACGTCGCAGTAACAGCGGAGCATGGTCGTGGTGTCCTTCTTCAATCACCGGGGCGGGTCACCGCGAGGGCATCGGGTGAGTCGGCGAACCGCACCACGAGGTCAACATACTCCACTCATCACACGTTCCGAGTGGGGTGTCAAGCAGAATCAAATCGGCGGCGACGGCGGCGGCGATGAATTCGCGGCGGGGGGTTGACAAGGGTGTGAGCACTGTGTGGTGAACCGGCGGCGTGAGCCGCCTGGGTGCAAGTCACCCGCGGGTTCACACCCGCGGTTCACCCAACCCGCACGTCACCGCCGCTTCTTCTTGAACACCTCGCTCGCCCGCATCAGGACGTCGTTCTCCTCGGCCGTCAGGCTGCCTTTGCCCTGGCGGGCGACCTTCGCCAGCACCGCGTCGAGCTTCGCTTCCAGGTGCTCGTCCACCCCGCCGCCGCCGGCCGGCTGCGGCACCGGCTCGGGCTTGGCGGGCGGCGGGGGCGCGGCCGACCGCGTGCTCGGCCGCGGGGCGTTGTCGTCGTACACCCGCAGGTTGGCCGGACTCCGCCGTGACTGCTCCCGCCGGCGGAACAGCCCGCCGAGGGCGTCGACGAACCCGAAGATCCGCCCGCGGGTGCGGAAGTAGGCGAACCCGACCGCCGCCCCGATGATCGGCTCCACCGCGTGCGGCATCGCGTTCGGCTGGCGGATCGCACCGAGCAGAAGGAGCAGGTTCAACCCCAGGTAGATGCTCACCAGGATCCACACCGGGATCGGAATCAAGAACCAGATGCGGATGGGGCGGTGCGGGTAGTGGAAGGCGAACAGCACCATCGTGGCGAACATGGGCGCGGCGGTGCCGTAGGTGGGCGCGGTGGCCCCGGCAACGCCGAGACCGAACTTGACGACGTTCGCCAGCACGCCGGTCAGCAGGTAGAAGGCGACGAACCGCCCGGTGCCGTACAGGATCTCCAGTTCGCCGCCGAAGAAGTACAGCAGCAGGCTGCCGAACAGCAGGCCGAACAGCCAGTCGGGCGTGAACAAGAAGGAGGTGAACGGCCGCCACACCTGGTACTCGGTCACGACCTTGGCGTAGTCGAACTGGAGGGCGTCGCTGAGGACGTGAACCGGCTCGCCCGGCCTCGTCACGCCGTCCACCGTCACCGTCGTCGGCTCGGTGACGACGAAGTTCATGAGCGACAGGGCGACGGTGACGGCGATGAGCGCGATCACCCCGCGGTGCGCGGACGCCGACCCCCACCGCCCGCCGTCGTCCCGATAGTAATCCCGGTCGTGGATCCCCATTCCGCCGCTCCGTGGGCCGCGTGCCGTGCCGCCCTTCAGTGTAGCACGACGGCCGGCCGCGGTCTTCCCCACTCGGAAGGCGGTCGGGGCGAGCCTGATGTCCGAGCGGGTGGCCGACTCTCTCCGAGAGTCGGACGGGGGCCGACGCCTGGGAAGCCCGCGTGGAGCGCGTGACGGCTTCTACCAACTCCACGCTCGTCACTCATGCCACCCCCCACTCCGACTCTCGGCGAGAGTCGGCCACCCTACCAGACCGAACCGCCAACCCAAGCCCCCCTTTCCGGAGGGGCGGGGTTCGGGTACGGTGTCGGCACTGGTTGCACTAAGGACACCCATGCCCGACCCGGCCACCGACCTCGTCCTCGCTCGCCGCCGCATCGACCAGCTCGAAGCGGCCCTCGCCCGCCGCACCGAACTGCTCGAGCGGCGGACGGCCGAGTTGACCGACGTGCAGTCGGGCAAGGCGTACAAGTTCGCCAACTTCCTGCACCGCGTGGCCAACCGCCTGGCCCCCCTGCACACCCGCCGGCGGCGGTGGCTGCGGGCGTGTGCGCAGAAGGCGATGAACTTCGGCAAGTGGCTACTCCGCGGGCGTGCCGCCCGCAACGGCCCGACCGCGCAACAGCGGCACATGATCGTGTCCACCCCGCCCGACGAGTACAAGCGGTGGATCGCCGCCCACGAGCCGACCGCCAGTGAGTTGGACCTACAACGCAAGAAGAAGTACGACCGCACGCCCACGTTCTCGGTGGTGGTGCCGGTGTTCAACCCGCCGGCGGAGTATTTGGAAGCGATGCTCGCGTCGGTCGTCGCCCAGACGTACCCGCACTGGCAGCTCTGCCTCGCCGACGCCAGCACCGCCCCGCACGTGCGGCCCATTTTGGAGAAGTTCGCCGCCGCCGAGCCGCGGGCGGAGGTGCAGTTCCTCGACGCCAACCTGGGCATCGCCGGCAACAGCAACGCGGCGGTGGAGTTGGCGACCGGGGATTTCGTCTGCCTGCTCGACCACGACGACACGCTCCCCGCGTTCGCCCTGCACGAGTTGGCCGACGCCGTGCTGACGGACGCCGACATCGACTTCATTTACACGGACGAGGACAAGCTCGACCCGACCGGCATCCGCGTGGACCCGCACTTCAAACCCGACTGGTCGCCCGAGACCCTCCGCAGCCGCAACTACATTTGCCACCTGACCTGCCTGCGGCGCGACCTGCTCACCCGCCTGGGCGGGTTCCGCATGGGGTTCGACGGCGCGCAGGACTACGACCTGGTGCTGCGGGCGTCGGAAGTGGCGAAGAAGATCGTCCACCTCCCGCAGGTGCTGTACCACTGGCGGATTCACCCGCAGAGCACCGCCGGCGTGCAGACGAGCAAGATGTACGCCTACGACAGCGGGCGGAAGGCGATCGGCGAACACCTGGAACGGTGCGGCGTCGATGCCACCGTCCACGACGGGCCGGTGCTCGGCACATACCACGTCGTCTACCACCTGCGGACGCAACCGCTGGTGTCGGTGGTCATCCCGAACAAGGACCACCCGGACGTGCTCGCCCGGTGCGTGGAGAGTTTGGCGAAGGCGAGCTACGCCAACTACGAGCTGCTGATCGTCGAGAACGGCAGCACCGACCCGAAGACGCACGCCCTGTACGCCGAGCTGCGGAAGCAGCCGCACGTGCGGATTCTGGAGTGGACGAAGGCGTTCAATTACGCGGCAGTGAACAACTTCGCGGCGGGCCAGGCGAAGGGCGAGTTGCTCCTGTTCCTGAACAACGACATCGAGTCGATCGGCCCGGACTGGCTGGAAGAGCTGGTGAAGATCGCCGTGCAGCCGGGCGTGGGGGCGGTGGGGGCGAAGCTGCTGTACGCCGACGACACCATCCAGCACGCGGGCATCGTGGTGGGCATGGGCGGGGTGGCCGGGCACGGGCACCTGAACTACCCCCGCACCGCCCCCGGTCACGGCCAGCGGCTCATGTTCACGCAGAACGTGGCGGCCGTGACGGGCGCGTGCCTGCTCATGCCGCGGGACGTGTTCAACAAGATCGACGGGTTCGACGAGGGGTTCGTGCTGGCGTTCAACGACGTGGACATCTGCCTGAAGGTGCTGCAAGCCGGCTTCCGGGTGGTGTGGACGCCGGACGCGCTCTTGTATCACCTGGAGAGCAAGACCCGCGGGTACGAAGACACGCCGGAGAAGCAGGCGCGGTTCAAGCGGGAGTACGACCTGTTCCACGCCAAGTGGGGCGACTTCCTGAAGGCCGGCGACCCGTACTACTCCCCGCACTTCCGATTGGACCGCCACGACTTCGCACTGAAGGCGGCGTGAGTCTGCTGTTAGGGTGGCCCGCTCTCGCCGAGAGCGGGAATCAGGATCCCGCTCTCGGCGAGAG
>JANNQE010001120.1:0-4621 GCA_031441625.1 Planctomycetia bacterium | reverse complement strand
CAAAGCTGGCCAGTCTTATGTCACATCGTCACGTTCGCCGGGGATTCACACTCATCGAGTTGCTGGTGGTCATCGCCATCATCGCCATCTTGATTGGCCTGTTGCTGCCGGCCGTGCAGAAGGTGCGTGAAGCCGCCGCCCGCATGAGGTGTCAGAGCAACCTGAAAATGCTCGCCCTGGCGGTCCACAACTACGAGGGGGCGAACGACGGCCGCCTGCCGGTCGGCATGGGGCAGCCGGCATCCGACGGGCGGCAGACGAGCGTGTTCGTGGACCTGCTGCCGTACATCGAGCAGGGGAACGTGCATTCGCGGTGGAACTACGGCAACTACTCGGCGAACATCGGCGGGGCGGGCACACCGGCGGCGGCGGCGATCAACACCTTTCTCTGCCCGTCGCAGTCGCTGCCGTCGAACCCGCTCACGTTCGGCAGCACCCTGATCGGGGCGAGCACCTACGGGGCGAACGCCGGCAGCATCAGCTTCCCGCAAAGCCGGGCGACGAACGACGGCGTGTTCGGCTTCCGAAATCCGGTGCGGCTGCTCGCTATCACCGACGGCACGTCGAACACGCTGCTGTTCGGCGAGCGGGTCGTCGGCGACGGGAACCTGGATTCGTTCCTGAACGCCCCGCTCGACCCGCCGACGCCCAGCCCGCCGTTCGTCAGCATCGCCTCGTTCGCGGGATGGGTGAACACCACCGGGCCGAACGCCGGTGCCGGGCTGCTGCTGGCCACCGGCCGGGGGGTCGGGTACACGCACCCCGGCGCGTATGTGCCGCCAGTGCAGCCGCCGCCCCCGCTGCCGCCCATTCCCCCGCCGCCGGTGCCGTGGAGCACCCTCGGCCCGCAGGCGTGGGACCGCTGGAGTAGTTACGGCAGCCGGCACACCGGCGGCATGAACGCGGCGGTCGCCGACGGCAGTGTGCGGTTCGTGCGGCAGACGGTGACTCCAGCCGCGTGGCTGGCGGCCAACCCGAGCCGGCGGCGAAGTGCCGGGCGAGTGGTAAGGGCGTCAGGTCATCAAGTCACCAATTCGTCAGGTCGGGTTGTCCCTGGAGGACGTGATGGCGAACGATGAAGTCGTCCCGCATGTCGGCATCCGCGTGCTCGGCGGCGAGTTACTACGTCTCGGAATGAGCCGCGAGGAAGCCGCCCCGCTCCTCGCCGCCGACCGTGACATCAAAGCCGACTTTCGCGGCGACCCGCCGGCTGTGGCCTTCATCGAGGTGCCCAAGCACTGGGGCACGTTCGAGGGGATTCAACTGTTCGAGCAATCCGCCGACGAAGTGATCGAGCAGATCGTGGCCCACCTCGGACTCGACCCGGCCGATTACCCGCCGGGGCGGAACAGCTACCACTTCCCGGAGCAGCGGATGGCCCTGTGGCGGAGTTGTGCTTCAGACGTGGACGGCGAGCAGGGGTACATCTTCGACTGCGTCAGCGTGTACGCGCCGGGTTACTACCGCGAGTAGCCGGACCACAACTTCATCAGTTCTTGCCCCATCCCGGCAGCTCGCTCGCCTGCTTCACCCACGCGGCGAACTGTTTTTCGTCGAGTTCGTCGGTCTCGTAGATGTTCAGGTAGCGGGTGTCGTCGCTCTTCGACTCGCCGGGAGGGACCGGCTTCAGCGAGGTGCCGCGGAAGAACGCCACCTTGATGTACTTGTTGAAGCAGTGCAGGCCGAGGAACCAGCCCTTGCCCGCCACGCCGTAAAACGGCGAGTTCCACTTCACCGCCTTCGTCACGCCGGGGATCGTGCGCTCGATGATCGCGTCGAGCCGGCGGCCGAGGTCGCTCTTCCAACCCGGCATCGCCGCGATATACGCCTGCACGGGTGCGTCGCCGTCGGCCTTGGCGATCTGCGGGTTGCCGCCCGAAAGCAGTTTCGGTCTGACGGCGGACTTCTTCTTCATGACGGAGTCTCGCGTGCGAACTTCGGTCCGCACTCCTATCGACATGTTCTCCGCTCGCCACCGCAATTGATCCTCTACTTCGGCGGGCGGAGCCGCGGCCGCAAGTCCGCCACCAGAGCGATTTGTGAGATGCGTACGCCACTACACTTGATCGAACGCCTTCAAAATTTCCTCTTTGCTGAACGCGGACTGCTGTCCTTGCCGCTTGCGATCTTCAACCGGCGTGCTGTTCGGGTCGTACCGATTGCACAGCCGCACGCGGAGGACGAGTAAAGCGACGCCGGCACTCCATGCGAGCGTCACGACGCACAGCGCGATGACTGTCAACGCGGTGATGCCCGGCCCTTCGAGGTCGAGCAGTGTGTAAATCACCGCTGGCACGGTCAGAATGCCGGCGACGGCCAGCGCGATTAGCCCCGTCTTCCACATCCATCTCAGGTGCCGTTGCCGTGCCCGCGTGAACATGTGCTGCTGAACCGTCCCACAGGTGGGGCACGGCACGACCTCGCACCCTTCGGAGAGGTTCTGATGGAGGGCGACCGCAGCATTCTCTGCCGCGCGGCTTTGAGCACCTTCATTGTCCAGGAGTAACGGACTGATCCCCATGCCAGCGGCCGTCGATTGCAACACGTAGCAGTACTCGTAGCTGCACTTCTCGCACCGCACGTTTTTGGCCACCCGGCCGCTGATCGTGGTTCTGTAGGCTACTGCGACAGGGATGGGAACCATCTGCGTACCCCGAGAGTGTCGGTGGGCTAAGGTTTGGCGGCGGGGCTTGGCTCGCTCCGCTCACCGGCGGCCCGCCCTACATCAGTCATCCCCGGCGACACAATCGCCGACAACTCCCGAATCGTGTCGGGCACTCGGCGAAGCACCAGTTGCAGCTTCTCCAAGCTGCTCCCGCCGGTGGTCGGCCAGTCGCCCAGCCACGTCTGCATCGGCACGGTGAGCTGCTCGCTCACCATCGTCTCCCGCTCCCGCTTCAGCTTGTTCCGCCCGCGGTCCACCACCTTCGCCACCGCGAACTCGACCACGTGCCGGGTGATCGACACCGCCGGCAGGATGAGCAGCAGCCCCCACCAGCTTTGCATCGCCCACGCCGCCCAGCAGCACAGGACGATGGCGACCACGTCCGCCAGGATGACCCCGCCGCGGAGCAGGTTCAGCAGCACCGGGTTGTTGGCCAGCTTCTCCGGCACCGACCGGGCCAACCGGTCGAGTTCGTCAGTTTCCTTCCGCGACAGGGTGAGCAACTTCTGGCCGAACAGGTCGTTCGCCTGCGTCTTCAGCCCGGCGTCGAACCCGTGAACCACCTGCTTCCAGAGCGGGTGCTGCCCGGCGCGGCGGAGGCTCTCGGCTTGCAGGCGGTCGAGCCACGCGGTCATGGCCGTTTGGCACACGTCGGTCTCGCTCAGGTTCGGCGGGGCTGGTCGGGTGACGGCTTTCACCATGAACTTGCGGAGGAAGTCGTACGGCCAGCGGGCGAACATGAACACGGCCGACACGAACTTGCCGCCGCCCGGCAGGTCGAGCATGTGCATCACCTGCTCGCGGGTCTGGTCGAACCGGCGGAACGCCTCGCCGCTCAGGTACTCGGAGCGGTAGCGGTCCTCGAACTCCGTGCGGCCACTCGTCACGACGCCCCGCCACGTATCTAGTTCGGTCAGGTCACGGCGGGCCACGTCGAGCAGGCCGTCGCCGGCCGCTTGGAGGTACTTCACCGCGTTCGCCAGGGTGCGGCGGCGGCCGTCGTCGGCGGTGGGGGCGAGGGCGAGCACCTGGTTCAACAGGGCGACGCGGTACGGCACACCCTTCCCCGCCGGGTCGGTGCGAACGTCGGGCGGCAGGTGCGGGATCGTGACGACGGGAATGGTGGGTATCTCGCCGATGCTCGCCGGCAGCTTGTCGAGCACCTGCTGGCGGAAGTGCGCGGTCAGCGGTTCCACTTCCGCTTCCCGCATCTTCGTCAGCACGCACACGACCGGCTTGCCGGCCTTGATGACGAGGTGCAGGAACTGCGTCGGCACCTCGTCGTTGTACCGCTCATCGGACGCCACATAAACCACCACGTCCGCGAGGGCCACCACCTCCATCAGCCGCGACACGTAGTTGGTGGACGCCCACGTCGTCATGTCCGGGCAGTCCCACACGGCGAACTCGGCGAACGGGTCGTCGGCCGCGGCGGTCGCCACCTTCTTCACCTGGTACACGTCTTCGTCGAGGTCCGCTGGCTTGTCGTCGGTGATGCGTTGCAGTGGGCCGAGGAAGCCGAGGTAGCTGGGCCACGCCGAGCCGAGCGACGGGTGAATGAACGCCTTCGGGTGGCGGGTGAACCCGGCCTGCGGGTTGGCGTCGGCCACCACGCCGCCGCACAGGAAGTTGACCACCGTGCTCTTGCCGGCACCCGCCCCGCCGACCACCGCCACGAACAGCGGCTTGCTGACCTGCCCGTCCACCGCCGGGCCGATGACGTTGCGGGTGAGGGCCGCCGCCAGCCGCAGGTGGGCCGAATGCACGCTCAGGTCGGGGTTCCGCCGGCAGTGCTCCTCCAGCCACGCCAGGTCGTCGGCGAGGGTGCGGACCTTCTGGCGGCGGGCGTGCTGGTCCATGGGGCTTAACTGAGTAGGTGCCGCCTGCCGGGCGGCACGGTTGGTAGGGTGGCCCGCTCTCGCCGAGAGCGGGTTCCGATCCCGCTCTCGGCGAGAG